>JAIMAD010000086.1 GCA_023512145.1 Bacillus sp. (in: firmicutes)
ATTAATTACCGATGTTGGTGTAGCCCCTGCAGAAAACGTAATTAAATCATGGCAAAAGTCCCAAACAAAAGAAGAGCTTATTGGGATAGCAAGAAATCCATTCAATCTATTTAGCTCAAGAACGCAAACAAAACATCACATTCCATATGAATATGCATTTGGAAAAGATTATAAAAGATCGTTACTTTATCTCCTAGAATTGGAGAAGCCTAATTTAGCTGTTTTTATGAACGATAGAGAAATATTAGAGATATCGAGGTTTAGGAATGATATTTTAGCAACAGGTACAAAATTGTTTATGCCTGAAAATGATGTCATCGAAGCTTGCACGGATAAATATCAATCATATAAAATCTGGGAATCAGAAGGTATTAAAGTCCCTAAGACAAAGGTGATAAACAATACTGCCGATTTAAAAAAATCATTTGATGAACTTGGAAATAAGGATGGAAAAGTTTGGTTGAGGTCTGCCGTAGGGGCAGGGGGAAGAGGTGCGTTACCTACCAATGATTATGAGTTTGCAAGAAATTGGATTGATTTATATAAGGGTTGGGGAGGCTTCACTGCTTCAGAATTGCTTCAAGCGAATAAAACCGTAACTTGGTTATCGATATGGTATGAGGGAGAGCTTGTAGTTGCTCAGACAAGAAAGAGGAAATCATGGGGATTTGCAAATCGGACCTTATCAGGAGTTACTGGTATAACTGGAGTAGGTGAAACTTTTTCTTGTGAAACAGTTAACAGAGTGGCGATGGATACTATTTTTGCTGTTGATAAAAAACCGCATGGTGTTTATGGGGTTGATATGACTTACGACCAAAACGGTTTTCCTAATCCAACGGAGATAAATATGCGCTTTTTCACTACATGCTATTTCTTCACAGAAGCGGGTCTTAATATGCCTGAAATCTATAAGGATATAGCGATATATAACAAATTCCCATCCCTTGAAAAAAATATTAATCCTCTTCCTGATGGATTGCTATGGATTAGGGATATGGACAGAGAACCGATATTAACAACAGAGGAAGAAGTAAATAAGAATGTTCTAGAACAAAGAACTACTTATACAAGTAAGTAAACTTTAATAAGGAGTAATGATAAAAATTTCATTTGAGCAAATATATTGTAACTTAAACAATAAAGTTAAGTTAATTCAATCGATAAATAATAAATTATTTTGCATGGGGTTGCTTTGTACAAATTCAAATGTATAGACAAAGTTCAAAGATTACTTCTACCCTTTGAATTTTAAATGACAACCATAAAAAGGTATAAAGGATGGTGACCCCATGGTTATTTCAATGATTCGTGCTTGTTTAAGAATAATACCAATAACATATATGATATTTATATGGATTCAATCAAGTCATTTTAATCCTGAATCCATTTTTTATCTTTCCGATTATATACACTACAATATCATATTGTTATTAGGCATAAGTCTTGAGTTTGCTCATCTGTTTGAATTTGGATTGCTGTATTTTTTAATTTTGGTAGCGTTTCTTACACATGGAAACCTTGATAGAAAGAAAGAATTTCTTTGTTTAGCAATCGCGATTATATATGGGATTATTGATGAGATACATCAGATGTATGTTCCTTTTAGGTCAGCCTCAGTTATTGATCTATTTAAAAACTTTTCAGGAGTTTTTGTGGTATGGTTCTTTATTCGTAAGTATTACTTTGCAAAGGGAAATTCAAAAATAGGGTTACTCTTACGGAAAGTAACTCATTATCTATCATCTACAGAAAATAAAATAGATGTTAAATTGTGAAAAACACACATTTAATAAGGTGAAGAATTAGAGGAGGGGGTGGGAATAATGGTACAAAGATTAGTAAAAATTCATAAAGAGATAACAGAAAGTTACAATATGTTTGATATTTCCACTAGAAGCCTTAAAGGAAAGTATGAGGCTGAAATAATAGATATTCTAATGGATATCAGAAAAGTAATTCTAATCGAGTACTTTGGTAGCAAAGATCTCTCGTTAAATAAATTGTGTGATTTGCAAAAGAAAGTCCAGTTTATTATGCAGATAAAAAAAGACCGGCAATTGGCTCGAAATGATTCATTTAATTTTGTGGAAAAGTTACCTACAATAAGGAACAGCATCTTAGAGGATATTGAATCAGCCTTTTTAAAAGACCCTGCAGCTGACAGCCGTGAAGAGATAGCTATTGCATACCCAGGAATATTTGCGATATTGGTTTACCGAATCTCACATGAACTTTATAGAATGGGTTATAACCTAATAGCTCGTTTGGTTTCGGAGTATGCACATAGTAAGACTGGTATTGATATTCATCCTGGAGCAAATATTGGGCGTAATTTTTTTATGGACCATGGAACTGGAATTGTCATAGGAGAAACAACAGAAATTGGTAACAACGTTACAATTTATCAAGGTGTAACTTTAGGCGCTTTTTCGTTTGATCATGATGAAAACGGAGAAATAATAAGAAGGACGAAAAGACATCCCACCATTGAAGATGATGTAACCATTTATGCAGGAGCAACAATTTTAGGAGGAGAGACGGTTGTTGGGGGAGGCTCTATCATTGGCGGAAATGTTTGGCTAACGAAGAGTGTTTTACCGAATAGCAAGGTCCTTTACAAGTTTAATAATAAGATTCTAACTTGAACGTGAAAGTTTAAACAATACCGTTTATAATGGCTAGAAATAACCTTTATAGAAAAAAGACACAATATCTCGAATAATTAGTAATTTTTCATAATATTAAAATGTGTCTATTCCAATTGTTGATCCATCGAAAGGAGTTTTTATTTGATGAAAATAGCTTTTCTATCCGATATTCATGGCAATGCTACTGCACTAGAGAAGGTATTAATAGATATTAAGGAAAAAAGGGTTGATAAAATTTTTGTACTAGGTGATTTGTGTTTCAGAGGACCAGAACCGCAACGATCGCTAGATCTTGTTAAATCTCTTAATACCGAAGTCATCAAAGGCAATGCAGATGAATGGGTAGTTCGTGGTGTTAATAAAGGTGAGGTACCTGATCAAGCGCTGGAATTCATGAATAAAGAGCGTGAGTGGACTCTATCACAATTGGATCAACCAAGCATTAAGTACCTGACTAATCTTCCTTCAGAATTGAAGTTAGCATTTGGAAGAATCAAGATACATGCCTTCCACGCAACACCGCATAGCTTGTTTGAAGTCGTTCTTCCGTATGAAAGCGATGAACTGTTGATAGAAAAAATGATGGTTGAAGAAGCCGATATTTATGTATATGCCCATATACACAGGCCATACATTCGATATTTAAATGGAAAATGTATTATAAATATCGGAAGTGTAGGCTTGCCTTTCGATGGTTTGGATAAATCGTCTTACATGCTTCTTGAACTTAATGAAGGCAATTTCCAGACTTCAATCGTTAGGGTTAGTTACGATGTAGATAAAGTTATTAACCAGTTTAAACAATCTGATTATCCTAATAGCATGCTCCTTATAAGAATTTTAAATAATGCGAAACTGTGAGAGGATAAGTTCCTTTACACAGTTTTTCTTTTTAAAAATAAAGGTTTAAATTTGTTTGACACTACTGGGATATGGTGGTAAATTTTAACTATGCAATGTTCTTTATAAAGAATTCATTGGTGAATTTTAAGTAACTATACCTAAGTGTTTTATATTAATCGGAAGATGTGAATTATTTTTTTAATTTATATGTTCGTTATAAAGAATATATTCTGAATCCGAATTTACTAAGGCATATGAATGGTGGGTGGGAAAGATGAGTGCAATAGTTGGATTGTATCATTTCAATGAGGAACCAATAAATCCCGTACAAACCAATAACTTAATGAAGTCATTCCAGCAATATCCTGCCGATTGTGTTCATACCTGGAACAATGATAATATTTTTCTCGGCTGCCATGCCCAATGGATTACGCAAGAATCTATTGGAGAAATGTTACCATATTATGATTATCAAAAAAAACTAGCTATTACAGCTGACTCCATCATTGACAACAGGGATGAGTTATTTGATAGGTTACAAGTGGATCGAACAGAAAGAAAGGGAATTTCTGATAGTCAATTAATTTTACTAGCATACTACAAGTGGGGAGAAGAAGTTCCCAAGCTTTTAATTGGTGATTTTGCGTTTATGATATGGGATGCGGAAAAACAAAAGCTTTTTGGTGCTAGAGATTTTTCAGGAACGCGGACGCTTTACTTTTATTATGACCAGAGTCGGTTTGTTTTTTCGACAATCATCAAACCATTATTCCAATTACCATATATTAAAAAAAATCTAAATGAAGAGTGGTTAGCTGAATTTCTTGCGATACCAGGAATGATTGAGGCTGTGGATATGCAATCCACCGCATATAAAACCATCCAGCAAATTCCTCCATCACATAGCATTACCGTTAAGAATGGCAGGGTATCTCTTTCCAGATATTCTACTATTGAGGCTGAAGATAAAATAAAGCTCAAATCAAATGAAGAGTATGAAGAAGCCTTTAGGGAAGTTTTCAATGAAGCAGTAACCGCAAGGCTCCGAACTTTTGGGAAAGTAGGCTCCCATTTAAGCGGCGGGTTGGACTCTGGTACAGTCGTTAGTTTTGCTGCCAAAGCTCTTGAAAAGGAGAATAAACGATTACAAACGTTTAGTTATATACCGGAAGAAAGTTTTATTGATTGGACACCAAAATATTATATACCTGATGAAAGACCCTTTATAAAAGAAACTGTAAACTTTGTTGGGAATATTACAGATAATTATTTGAACTTTAGTGGAAAAAGTCCGCTAGAGGAGGTAAATGATTCTCTTGAATTGATGGAAATGCCATATAAATTCTTTGAAAATATGTTTTGGTTAAAAGGAATAAGTGAAGAAGCGCATAATCAGGGAATTAAAATACTATTAAACGGGGCAAGAGGTAACCATTCTATTTCTTGGGGATCCTGGAAATTAACTATGGAATATTACGCCACTTTATTCAAAAGGTTAAAGTGGCTCCACTTAAATCATGAACTAAATCAATACTGCCTAAATAATAAAACTGGAAAAAGGGTCATGCTTCCACTAATAGCTAAAAAAGCATTTCCGTTCATAACCAGAAAGGACACAAATAGTGATCAGTTTGAATATCAATTCCCTTCTTTTATCAACCCTGTATTTGCTCAAAAAACGAAGGTTTTCAATAAGCTTCAGGAATATGGAATAAATGATTCAGGAGTTCTTGGCAATAATCTTAATGAACACAGAATAAACCATTACAATCGATTATTTGTATGGAATAAAAGTGGAACAGCAACAACGAAATTATCCCTACGTTACTCTTTGTGGGATCGTGACCCAACAAATGATATACGAGTCATCCGTTTTTGCTTAGCGCTGCCAGATGAACAATTTGTACAAAGTGGTATAGAACGATCATTTATACGAAGAGCAACTAACGGCATTCTTCCAGACAAAGTTAGACTAAATCAGCATATTCGTGGTGTTCAAGGTGCTGATACCATCCACCGTATGAGTGTAAATTGGAGTCCTTTTATTGACGAGATAATGCAAATTTGTACCGACCCTATTGCTTCTGAATTTCTTGATATAGAAGTTTTAAAAAAATCACTTGAAAAAATAGGGAATGAACCTCGTCCTGAATTCGTGTGGGCAGATGAATTTAAAGTATTAACACGGAGTCTTATCATTTATCGGTTCATAAAAAATTTTATTTGAAGGGAGGTGATCCAATTGAAAAAACAATGGAAGAAGCCAATGGTAGAAGTCCTTAATATCAGTATGACGATGAACGGACCAGGAAATGCAAATGCTGATTGTTTTGATGTATCGGACGGAAAGACCGAAACTCATCCTGGAAGGTCAAATGCTAGTTGTCTGGGTAGTTAGATAGTAATTAATAAATTTCTATACTTAGGCCCTTATATGTATCTTACAAAAATAAGGTGGTATAAGGGTCATTTATAATGGAGGAACTATGTTAAGTACTCTAAAAAAAGTTGTCTATAAGGCTTTTGGATTACAAGTGATTAGTGAGATTCATTTACCTGAGTTGCCTCAGATGATTGAACCAAAGAATTTGAACGATGTTGAGATTACAATTGGTGATTTAACTTTAGAATGGGCAAAATTAGTAACTCAGAATGAGGATATTATTGTAAAAGAAAATGTAGTTATGTTCCAAATACCTAGCACTGCCATTTTTTCTATTCAAGAAGGTAATAAAATTATTGTTTCCCCTTTGGCTGGTTTTAGTGAAGATGCTGCCCGGTTATATTTGCTTGGTACTTGTATGGGGGCAATCTTAATCCAGCGAAAAATCCTTCCCTTACACGGTAGTGCGATTGTTATAAATGGAAAATCCTATGGGTTTGTAGGCGAATCGGGCGCTGGTAAATCAACCCTTGCTTCTGCGTTCATAAACAGTGGATATCATCTTTTAACAGACGATGTGATTGCCATTTCACTTTCCAAAGATGGTATTCCAGTTGTGACACCATCCTATCCACAACAGAAGCTTTGGCAAGAAAGTTTAAATGAATTTGGGATGGAAATCCATCAATATCGCCCACTTCTCGAACGAGAAACCAAATACGCTGTTCCAGTCGCTTCTCATTTCACTGCTGAATCTATCCCCCTTGCAGGTATTTTTGAATTAGTTAAAACAAAAAATGAGGAGATAGAAATCCATCCCATTCAAGGACTCGAACGATTCCGCACCTTGTTCTCCCATACGTACCGCAACTTTATGATTGCTCCTGCTGGTTTAATGGAATGGCACTTTACTACATCGGCCAGTTTTGTTAATAAAATCGAACTTTTTCAACTTTGTCGGCCTGTTTCCCGTTTTACAGCGCATGAATTATCAGCATTAATAGTAAAAACAATCCAAAAAGGGGAATAAATTATGACTAATAATCAAATTATTTCGCTAGATAAAATTGTAATGCAAGGAAAAGGAAATATCATCAGTAATATGGGCGGAGAAAAAATCATGTTAAGCGTTCAACAGGGAAAGTATTATAATTTAGGTGAAATTGGTGGGGATATTTGGGATTTGTTAGATGGGAAACTCTCTATTCAACAGTTGGTCTCTGAGCTGCTTTCTGAATATGATGTAGAGAAAACAGTGTGTGAGGAGCAAGTTATCTCCTTTTTGGAGCTATTGCAAAAGGAAGGTCTTATTACGATTGCTGATTTGGAAAATTCGTAGTTCCTATTTAACTAGAAGGCTGGGGAAGGAGTGACATGAATATTATAAGGAAAGTTACTTTGTATTTCTCATTGAATTCTAAAACGCAGCTTTTATTTTTAGAGGCATTTATCTATTTAGGATTTGCGCGCATGCTAAAGATGATTCCATTTTCTAAGGTAGCACCTTTTCTTGGTGATCGAATGGAAGAAACAGCGTTTACTTATAAGCATTTAAATAAGGAAGTATTAAATCATGTATCCTATGCTATAGAGATTATGAGTCGCTATACATTCTGGGAAAGCCAGTGTCTTGTTAAGGCAATTGCGGGGATGAAGATGCTAGAAAGACGACAAATTGAGAGTACTTTATACTTAGGTGTTGCAAAAGATGAGAGTGGTAAGTTAATAGCCCATGCATGGTTACGGAGTGGTTCATTTTATATATCTGGTTCAGAAGGAATGGAGAGATTTGCAGTAATCGGAAAATTCGCCAAAAAAACCAATAATAAAAAGGTTTTAGGAGAGAACAATGGACAATACTATTAGTCTCAATGTCACAGATATTCCTAGGGAATTAACACTTTTACTCCAAATAATAAATGGAGATCAGGGAGTGTTTGAAGTATATGAAAATGATAAAATTCATGAAATAGATTGGAATCTATTTTTAGACTTAGCCATGCATCATCGCTTATTCCCGATAATCTATTCTAACCTAAAAATAATCAATAAAAAGTGGGTTCCTGAACATGTGATAAAAACCCTATCTCAACAATATAAACAGAATACGTTTCATATGCTCCATTTAAGTGCTGAAATGGAGAAATTAAGTCAATTGCTGCTGGAAAATCAAATACAACTTCTTATATTAAAAGGACCGGTGCTTGCCTCGGACCTTTATGGTGATCTATCTCTTCGAACTTGTGGAGATTTAGATGTCATAATTCCTATTCAAGATTTGGATAAAGTTGATTTACTTCTTTCTAAGCGTGGTTATATGAAAGATGATTATATTCAAACAATTCTTGGAGACTGGAAATGGAGGCATCACCATATAACTTATTTTCATACCCAGAAGCAGATTAAGCTTGAAATCCATTGGAGATTAAATCCAGGACCGGGGAAGGAACCAGACTTCCATGAATTGTGGGACCGAAAGAGGATAAGCTCACTTACGAGTTATCCTGTTTATTATTTAGGGAGAGAGGATTTATTTTTATTTCTAGTTTCCCACGGGGCACGTCACGGCTGGTCAAGACTCCGATGGTTGATAGATATTGACAAAATTATAAAACAAAAAGTTGATTGGTATCACTTAGGAAAACTCTTAAAGAAATACCAGTACCACGATGTAGGTGGTCAGGCACTTATTTTAGCATCACAACTATTAAACTCTAAGTTACCAGAAGGAAGTAAACTATTAATATCAGGAATGCGACCGAAGCGACTGGCCCAAGAGGCAGTGTTTTATTTTGAACAAATGGTGAATTTGCATACATCCCCCGTTCCAGATACTGTTGCTATTTATCACAAAGGGTACTTATTTTCAATCATGTCTTTAAAGCAAAAGGTTTCTTTCGTCATAAGTGCATTGTATCCCTATCCATTGGATGCGGTGACACTACCTTTACCAAAACATTTTCATTTCTTGTATTTTCCGTTACGTCCTATGTTGTCCATTTGGAGGAGATTGAAAAAGCAGGCACCCCGCAGGAGGATATCCTAATGAAGGAAGTTTTTTATTTTGTGAAAAAGTTGCACTCCTATTCAGGGAAAGTGCTTTATCTCAATCTCCTTGGAATGATTATGATGAGCTTACTTGAGGGAGTTGGAATATTATTTTTAATTCCAATGATCAGCATGAGTAAAATTGTGAATATAGATACTGGAGGCATACCTTTTTTAGGATTTTTTGATTTCCTTCAGGATATCCCTATTACATTAGGTATGCCAATTATTTTAGGGGTTTATGTTTTACTGGTCATTGGTCAAAATATATTGCAACGACAAATATCCATTCGAAATACGATTATTCAGCATGGTTTTTTTCGGCAATTGCGAATTGAAACTTATGATGCGTTGCTTCACGCTAATTGGGATTTTTTTATTAAAAAGAGAAAATCGGATCTTCTTAATTTTATGACAGCGGAAATAGCTACTGCCAGTGCTGGGACAAACTCATTTTTACAATTTATTTCCTCACTAATCTTTACATTGATACAAATTGCCTTGGCATTTCTACTTTCTGCTAATATAACAATCTTTGTCTTAATCAGTGGTTTGATACTGATCTTTTTTTCTCGTAAATACCTTAAAAGATCATTAGCACTTGGAGGCAAAACTTATGAATCTGGAAAAAACTATCTTGCTGGAATAACTGACCAAATTAATGGGATTAAGGATATTAAAAGCAATACACTTGAGGAGTCACGAATGAGTTGGTTCCGGACGGTGACACTAAATATGCAAAATGAACAAATTGATTACGCAAGAATGAATACTAAATCTCAATTAATTTATAAAATAGCTTCGGCAATTTTAATTGGAATTTTTTTATTAATTGCTGTGAACATGTTTAATGCCACGGGTGGACAATTGCTATTGATAATAGCTATCTTCTCAAGACTTTGGCCAAGAGTAGCAGGCATCCAAGCATCTATGGAGCAAATAGCTATAAGGATTCCGTCTTATAAAGCCGTGATAGCTCTGCAAGATGAGTGTAAGCTTGCTAGGGAGTTCCACAATGTGGGAGCAGATGATATAAGACCCCTGCAAATTAAACAAGGTATTGAATGCTATAATGTGTTTTTTCGTTATAACAAAAACCTACCGACTTATGCCTTGCAAGATATTAATCTTTTTATACCAGCTAATCAAATGACAGCAGTGATTGGTCGGTCTGGTGCAGGAAAAAGTACATTGATAGATTTATTTATGGGGCTAAATAAACAAGAAAAAGGGGAAGTGTTACTTGATGGTATCCCTCTTTCAAATGATAATCTATTGTCACTAAGACGATCAATTAGTTATGTTCCGCAAGACCCCTTTTTATTCAATGCGAGTATAAGAGAAAATTTATTGATTATAGAGAAAAATGCAAATGAGGAGCAAATGTGGAAGGCATTAGAGTTTTCTTCTGCTGCAGAATTTGTTAGGAAGCTTCCGACTGGCCTGGATACGATGATTGGTGATCGTGGAATAAGACTCTCCGGTGGAGAACGGCAGCGTCTTGTACTAGCCCGAGCGATTTTAAGAAATCCAACGATCCTTGTTTTAGATGAAGCGACTAGCGCCCTAGATACCGAAAATGAAGAGAAAATACAGGAAGCGATAGAGCGATTAAAAGGAAAAATGACGATTATTGTGATTGCTCATCGTTTGTCCACAATAAGAAATGCCGACCAAGTTGTTGTTTTAGATGAGGGTAAAATTATACAAAAGGGTGAATTTGGTCAGCTTGCAAATGAAAATAGAAGTATGTTTAGTAAGTTATTAAGAAATCAAATGGAAGCTTCAAGATCATAACACTTGTTATGATTTGAAACCTCTCAAATCAATGCTTATCATTCAATAGAAGAAGGGAAGAAGGCAATGAAACAAGCTATTGTTATATTGTTGAAATGCACAATGTTCGTACTTCTAACCGGATGTACCCTATTTTCAGAAGAAAAAACCGCTCCACAAGGTAAATCAGAACAAAACACTGGAAATAAGTCTGAACAGAAGTCAGAAGAAACGTCGGTACAAACGATTAATGATCAGTTTTATGTTCCAAGCGAAAAAAATAATATCATTTCCGTCATTGATCTGCCGTCCAATCAGGTTTCTGGAGAAATAAAGACAGGCGAAAGAGCTGCTAATGTTGTGGTTATACCTGAATTTGGAAAAGCGTTTGTAACACATCGAAATGGGAAGAGTGTGGGTGTAATTGATTTAAAAGGGATGAAAATGACAAAGGAAATTAAAGTTGGCGATGACCCCCATGGGCTGGCACTCACCCAGAATCAGAGACAGCTTTATGTTACGACAGTAGGCGACCAATATGTCTATGTCATTGATACGGAAAAAGAAGAGGTTAGTAGAAGAATTGATTTAGGTAGCGGTGCTAAAACTAATTATCCGCATCTTCACGGCGATCGTTTATATGTAACAGATCATGAAAACCGGGTAGTTTATGTAATTGAAAATGATCAGGTAATCGATACGTACAAAGTCGGCGGCCCGCCAATGGTAGCCAAAACAAGTACGGAAGGTACCTTGCTTTACGTAGCCTCTAGTAGCTATCAAGCTATAGAAGTATTTGATACGAGTACTGGTAAGAAGGTGAATGAACTAAAATCGGGTGATGGTGTGACTGACTTTGTAATCAATGCTGACGAGTCCCGTTTGGTTGCTACCAATATGAAAGAAAATAGTGTCAGTATTATCGACTTAAGAACCGACAAGATTATAAAAAAAATCAAAGGCTTAGCTGCTCCTAAACATATTTCTTTTAACAAGGACAAATCAAAGGTTTATTTTACACTTAGTGGAACAAATAAGGTTGCCGTTATTGACATGGAATCGATGAAGCTTGTCGATGAAATAGAGGTAGGACGTTCCCCACATGGCATTCAACTTAAAGTTGAATAAACGGAAGGAGCTCCAGAGTTTTTGTCCTTGAAAGGTTTGAAGAAGGGATTTTACCTATGAATAAAAACGATCAGAAATTGGAATGTGGCCAACAGAAACCGACATATTGGGAAGAAGTAACCTCCCCCGAAGAAATTGCCAAATGCAAAGAATTCAGTGAAGGCTATGAATTACATGTTTGGCAGTGTTTTACTAGTGAAGCGTCGAAAGTGATTTCAAGTTTATATCCACATTTGTCACCGGAAGAAAAGACTAAAGCCAATAGGTTTAGATTTTCCCATGATCAGAATCGATATGTAGTAGCACACGGTCTTCTTCGGATTATCCTTGGGGCATATGTTGAAAGGGAACCTGCTGAATTAATTATCGAGAGAACGAATACCGGAAAGCCCTATCTAGTTACACCGGAAGAAGTTAATACGATTCAATTCAATATGACACATTCCGAAGACATCGTATGTTATATCATATCGAAGGTAAGTGAGGTGGGGATTGATATAGAATTTATCAATCCAAATTTCGATTGGTACAGCATTGCAAAGGTTTATTTTACCACTCCTGAAATGTCCCTATTGGAATCTTTGCCAGATGATGAACAAGTTAAAAGATTTTTCACCTTATGGACTCGCAAAGAGGCCTTTTTAAAAGCAACAGGTAAAGGATTGAGTGGTTTAGCGGATATGGAA
>JAIMAD010000087.1 GCA_023512145.1 Bacillus sp. (in: firmicutes)
GGGTTAGGTTTTAGGTTTGTCGGAGTTTTGTGCCGATTCCGATTGGTTTTGTGCCGATTCCACCTAGTTTTGTGCCATTTCTAAACGGTTTTGTGCCATTTTCAAGGTCTTTTGTGTAATTAGACATTTTTTACCATAAATAATGCTATTTTTTGGTTCTTGGCTTTGTCTAGTTTCAATATTTTTGGGCTTTTGTGCGAATTCTGAGTAGTTTTGTGCCGATTCCACCTTGTTTTGTGCCAATTCTAAACGGTTTTGTGCCATTTTCAAGGTCTTTTGTGTAATTAGACATTTTTTACCATAAAAATACCTGTAGGGGTTTACTCAAAAACAACAAAAAAAGTCGAGTACTCTCGACTTTTTCAGAAAATAAGTTATTTTGTTCCAAACAAACGGTCGCCAGCATCGCCAAGACCTGGGACGATATAGCCATGGTCATTTAACTTCTCGTCTAAGGCGGCGATATAGATATCAACGTCTGGATGCTCTATCTTCACGGCTTCAACGCCTTCTGGTGCGGCGATTAGACACATAAATTTGATATTTTTAGCTCCGCGTTTTTTCAAGGAGCGAATGGCTTCGTTGGCCGAACCGCCCGTTGCTAGCATTGGATCAACAACGATGAAATCACGTTCCTCGACGTCACTTGGAAGCTTTATATAATATTCAACAGGCATTAATGTTTCTGGATCGCGGTATAAACCGATATGACCAACTTTGGCTGCGGGAATTAATTTTAAAATTCCATCGACCATGCCGAGTCCGGCACGTAAAATCGGGACAATTCCAATCTTTTTCCCGGAAAGAACCTTTGATTTTGTCATGCACACGGGTGTCTCGATTTCGATATCCTCAAGCGCCATATCCCTTGTGATTTCAAAGGCCATTAATGATGCCACTTCATCAACCAGCTCGCGAAACTCTTTCGTTCCCGTTTTTTTATCACGTATGTAAGTTAGCTTATGCTGGATAAGCGGATGGTCGAAAACATATACCTTGGCCACAATCATCGCCCCTTTTTAACTATTTTATAAACACTTCGTCTAATTTTACAGAAAAAATGAGCAATGAGCAACTCACAATTTCATTTTTCGAAAAAGAAGTACTCAAAATATAAAAGCAGAGAGTACCAGCTTATTTTTTTAAAAAAGCGACCTTCATCACGAAGGCCGCCACTCACTGTTAATATTCAGGATAAAGAGTAAATTTGCTTGTTAATGCTTCAACGCGTTCGGCCGCTTCTTTAAGTTTCGCCACATCTTCATGGTTTTTCAACGTGAAAGCGATGATGGAGGCAATTTTGTCCATCTCCGTAAAGCCAAAACCACGGCTTGTGACTACAGCTGTACCGATTCGAACTCCACTTGTTACGAATGGACTTTGTGGATCGTACGGAATCGTGTTTTTGTTAACGGTAATGCCAATTTCGTCAAGGACTTTTTCGGCCACTTTCCCAGTAATGCCAAGGGTCTGCACATCCACCAATAAAAGGTGGTTATCCGTCCCGCCAGAAACAAGCTTAAGTCCTTCCTTCTGGAGACTTTCAGCTAAGCGCTTGGCATTATTGATAACTTGACCGGCATATTCTTTAAAATCATCCTGCAATACCTCGCCAAAAGCAACGGCTTTGGCAGCGATGACGTGCATTAGTGGGCCGCCCTGGATACCAGGGAAGATCGATTTGTCAATTTTTTTGCCATATTCCTCTTTGCAGAGAATCATCCCACCGCGTGGGCCGCGCAATGTTTTATGTGTTGTTGTCGTTACAAAATGAGCGTAAGGTACTGGATTTTGGTGCAGACCTGCCGCAACGAGCCCGGCGATGTGCGCCATATCGACCATAAGGTAGGCGCCAATTTCATCGGCGATCTCACGGAACTTGCCAAAGTCTATTTCACGCGGATAGGCGCTGGCACCCGCAACAATCAGCTTCGGCTTGTGTTCGAGCGCTTTTGCGCGGACATCGTCATAATTGATGCGGTGTGTTATTTCATCGACACCATACTCGACAAAGTTATACTGGATTCCGCTGAAGTTGACCGGACTACCATGTGTTAAGTGACCACCATGGGATAGGTTCATGCCAAGGACAGTATCACCTTGCTCAAGAATCGTGAAGTACACCGCCATATTGGCCTGTGCACCGGAGTGTGGCTGGACATTGACATATTCCGCTCCAAAAATTTCCTTGGCCCGCTCGCGTGCTAGATCCTCGACAATATCAACATATTCACAGCCGCCATAATAACGGCGTCCCGGATAGCCTTCTGCATATTTATTTGTTAACACAGAGCCCTGTGCCTCCATAACGGCCTCACTGACAAAGTTCTCTGAGGCAATCAATTCAATCTTTGCACGCTGACGACCTAATTCCTTTTGAATCGCCTGAAAAACTTGTTCGTCCTGCTGGGCCAAATGCTTCATTACAAAAAATCCCCTTTCGATATGTATGAAAACAACAAATTTTTAAAAATCTCATTCCAATATTATCATAATTTTCTTTTTATTAATAATAAAAGTGGTGCCTGACACCACGTATTTTACGTACAGCTTAAATTTCCCGGATTTCGCTCGTAAACGGCTCGGACACCGCCGATTAGTTTTGGACGTACCATTGCCAGTGTTACATTGGCATGGCCGACGCTTTTTTGTGTGACGCGGATGGGCACGGCGACATGTTTTAAGTGCATACCGATTAATGTTTGACCGATGTCTATCCCCACGTCCGCCTTCACGAACTCAACCACGACCGGGTCAGAGCTTTGCTCAAAAGCATACGTAGCCATCGCTCCACCTGCCTTACGGACCGGCACAACGGATACCTCTTCAAAACCACGTTCAGACGCAACGGACCGTTCGACGACCAAGGCCCGGTTTAAGTGCTCACAGCATTGAAAGGCCAAATGAAGGCCTGTTTGATCCTGAAGTTTTTTCAAACAGCGATAAATCATTTCAGCTACTTCAAAGGAACCAGCACTCCCGATAAACGCTCCGCCTACCTCGCTCGTGCTACAGCCGACTACTAACAGCTCGCCCTGTTTTAACGCTGCTTTCACTGTGAATTCTGATAAAATCGTCTCAAGTTCTTGTTCCCATCCGTGAATCATTTGCCTCGCCCTTCCTTAAAAGAAAGTATCCGTTTTTTTCAGTGAGAACTGGTTTGCCTCATTATCGTAATTTTTAGAGGTGTTTATTCTCATATTCGTTAATTTTTCCAACCCGACCACCATGGCGCCCGCCTTCGAATTCACCTGTCAGCCAGATTTGCGCAATATCTCGAGCAAGACCCGGACCAATCACCCGTTCACCCATGGCAAGCATGTTTGAATCATTGTGGGCCCGCGTTGCTTTGGCGCTAAACGTATCATGGACAAGTGCACAGCGAATGCCTTTCACCTTGTTTGCGGAAATGCTCATGCCGATGCCTGTACCACAAATTAAAATGCCTCGGTCAAACGCACCGCTCGCCACTTTTTGGGCAACTGGGAACGCATAATCCGGATAATCGACTGATGTTTCACACTCGCAGCCAAAATCCTCGTATTCAATGCCAAGCTCTTCAAGTAAAGAGGCGATTTCCTTGCGAAGATTGATGCCGCCATGATCTGATGCTAGTGCTACTTTCATAAAGATCCTCCTGTACATTTTTTTCGATTGGAATCATCCAGATCTCTAGTGCCTACTTCTTTTCTAATAATCTGCTTTTTATTTTGACACACTACCGACCAAAATAAAAGCTCCCTTTCTAAAAGAGAGCGCCTGTTTAGTCAGGATTTTTCAGTGACGTTAGTCTTTTTATTGCTTGGTCAATTAATTCTTCAAGCTCATGGTACGTTTTTTCATACAATGCCAGGCTTCCACCGTAAGGGTCGACTACGTCGTGATTGGAGGGGGTATTTCCAATATATTCCTTTAAGGTACATACTTTTATAATTGATTGTGGATACTGATCCTGGATTGCCATTTTATGTGTGGACGTCATCGTTAAAATAAGGTCTGCCCAGTTGACTACCTCGTTGGTTAACTGGCTTGATCGATGCATTGGAAAAATACCCTTGCTTGCTGTCACCTGTTTAGCGTGTGCGGATGCCTCACTTCCATTCACGGCATAAATTCCTGCTGACTTCACTTCAATTGCATCGATGTTTTTATTTTTCAATATTGCTTCGGCCATTGGACTCCGGCATGTATTTCCCGTACATACAAACAAAATGCGCTGCAATTTCATTTCCCCCTTTCCTTTATTATAGGGCGAAATTACTTGAAATCCAACTATGTCAATTGACCACTTTTTAAAAAATCATGAACTGATAAAACGCAAGTTCGCCGCTAGTTTCAAAACTATGTAGGTATATCAATAATTTAAAGGTTTTTTTGCTACCAGAATTGAGCAAGCAGTTTTAGGCCAAAGGCAAATAAAATAGCACCGCCAAGTGCCTCACTGTACGCACCTAGCCAGCCCTGTACTTTTCGTCCGAGTAAGAGCCCAGCCCATGTTTGCAGTGTTGCAGCGATTCCGAAGCATAAAATGACCAAAATTGTTTTTGCGCCGTATATCCCTAATGTTAGCCCCACCGAAAAACTATCAAGGCTCACGCTTAAGGCGAAGACAAGTAAGCCAAAACCAATCGGTGTTATCACTGTTTCTTCGCCTTTTTTTAGACCCATCCACATCATTTGCACACCTAAGATGAGTAGCAGCAATCCTCCCATAAAGGTGGCAAACATTCCGAATTTTTCTGATAAAAATTTTCCGGCAATTAGGCCCACGAGCGGCATCCACACATGAAATAGACCAATCGTAATCCCGATTTTGAAGATTTTCCTGTACCGCAGTTCGTACATCCCCATACCAAGGCCAACCGAGAAGGCATCCATCCCTAGTGCAAATGCCATTAGAAGCAGTGTTGCAATTTCACTAACCATTTCAGACATGAATACCCGCCCCCCTTGGACTAACTAATTTCAGCATATGCACGTCCAAACTGATTTAGAAGTCATCGCTACCGTCGACTAGAGCTGGTTTGATTTTTCCTCCTGTTTGAAAAACCACAAACAGTTACGATTGGCGCGGGTGGTGTCACCCGCTATTCCACTAAAAAGCCAGGTGGTTAGCCTGGCTCAGGTACCTGGTTCCTCCATTTAGTAAGAAATAGACTACTTTTTATGATTGCTCCCTTTACCCAGCCGGAATTTAGATGACCTTTTTGTTGTACGAGGCAGTTTATCTGCCGATTTCGAGATTTATCTGCCAAAACGAACAGTTTATTGAATGTAGTATATAAAGTGGACATAGGTAGTGGCGTCATGTTTTAATCATAATTAACATTAAAAAGGGCGGTTTAACATGGCGAAAAATCAGAAAAAGTATCCAATTGAATTTAAAGAGTATGTTTCTAAATTGGTGGTGCTAGATGGTCGGAAACAGGTAGATATTTGTAATGAACTGAAAATCCCTTATGACACTCTTCAAAAATGGGTTAGTGCTTTCCGTAAGAAACAAAAGGAAGCGGAGAAAGCAAACCAGAAACAGCTACTCACGGCTTCTGAATACAAGGAATTGTTTGAAGCAGAGAGATTAAAAAGACTTGAGATGGAAGAGGAGAACACCATTTTAAAAAAGGCCATGCACATCTTCACGCAAGAAAAGAACTAAGGTTTGTTTTCATTCAGTCCCACAAGAATGAACATACCATTGTGAAGATGTGTAAAGTATTGGGTGTATCAACCTCCGGTTATTATTTGTGGGAAAAGCGCCAGGATCGGGATAAAACTGAAAAAGAAAAGTGGAATTCCTTATTAGATGAGCGCATTACGTTTCACTTTTATGATAATTTATCGATATTTGGTAGTCCCAGGATCCATGACAAGCTTGTAAATCAAGACACTATGATAGTTTCTCAAAAGACTGTGGCCAACCGTATGAGAGACTTGGGATTGTTCGCTACAAAGCCAAAGAAATATATCACTACGACAGATTCAGACCATGAAAAGCCCATATATTCCAATGTATTAAATCGGAATTTTAAGCCTAAAGCTCCTAATCGTGTTTGGGTAACTGATATCACGTACATCCACACTGGTGAAGGGTTTATTTACCTCAATCCAGTCTTAGACTTGTTTTCTCGTCGTGTCGTTAGTCATGCCATTGATGATTGTATGGACAAAACACTGCCACTTCGTGCTCTCAAGGAAGCGGTCGCTTTACGTAATCCAGCTAAAGGATGGATTCATCATTCAGATCGTGGCTCTCAATATTGTTCAAACAAATATATAGAAGCGTTAAAGGCTGCCAAAGCTACAATCAGTATGAGCAGGAAGGCTACACCTTATGATAATGCTTGTGTCGAATCATTTTTTGCGTCATTGAAGAAAGAGTATCTTTATAAGTTTGTGTTCCATACAAAAGCTGAGGCTATTGCAGCAGTAGAGTTCTATATCCATTTTTATAACAGGAAGCGAACACATTCCACGCTTGGATACGCCACTCCTATGGAGTATGAACAGGCGTACGAACTGGCGCAGAATA
This sequence comes from Bacillus sp. (in: firmicutes), assembly GCA_023512145.1. Taxonomy (GTDB): domain Bacteria; phylum Bacillota; class Bacilli; order Bacillales; family Cytobacillaceae; genus Neobacillus. Next base: position 6,530 of record JAIMAD010000087.1, read on the forward strand.
ATAACGCCAGTGAGAGCCGAGTGTCCTCTGCCTGAAGGAACAATTGTTTTTTTAATTGTTCCTTTAGGTAGAGGCCTCCAAGCGAAGTGAATACGAAGCGCGGAAGAAAAAAACACGCCACTTACAGGTTGAAAAATGTCTTTTTTATTGACAGAAGTCCATTATCAGCCACAATTCTAAAAAAAAAAGCACATAATCAAAAGATTATGTGCTAAGATCTACCTTTTCCCAATATAATTTAAGATGACGTTTGCCGTTTCTTCGACAGCTTTATTGGTTACATCAATAACTGGGCACTTTATTTTCTCCATCGTTTTTTCGAAGAAGGCTAACTCCTCTTTAATCCGTTCGATATTTGCATAACTAGCTTGATTATTTAAACCTAAGGATATCAATCGCTCAAGTCTAATATTATTTAATTTTTCCGGACTTATCTTTAAACCGAAACATTTCTCAATTGGAACCCTAAAAAGTTCTTCTGGTGGATCCACTTCTGGTACAAGCGGAACATTCGCCACCTTTAACCGCTTATGCGCTAAGTACTGTGATAGAGGCGTCTTTGAAGTCCTCGAAACGCCAATTAACACAATATCTGCTTTTAAAATCCCTCGAGGATCACGACCATCATCATATTTTACAGCAAATTCAATGGCTTCCACCTTTTTGAAATAATCCTCATCAAGCTTCCGAACGAGGCCTGGTTCACATAAAGGTGTCTCCCCACTAAAAACTTGAATCTGATCCATAAAAGGGCCAATTAAATCAACAGTCAGAATTCCTTCCTGTTCCGCTCTTTCTTTAATATAAGTCCGCATTTCAGGTTTAACAAGCGTAAAAGCAAGCATCCCTTTATCTAACGAAACAAGCGAGATTACTTCCTCAATATGTTCCAGGTCCTCTACATACGGGAATCTTTTCAAGATTATTCTAGAACTATTAAACTGGCTAATTGCTGCTTTGGTAACTAATTCAGCCGTTTCCCCAACAGAATCAGATACAACATAAATGATTGGTAAACTCATTCTCCCTCAACAGCTCCTCTTTAAATAATCGATTGTTTTACTTTATCTATGTTCTACTCTGCTCCTAGTGTTACAAAGGCTTTTGTAATGTTTGTTTTCGTTAATCTGCCGATTACCTCATACCCTTTTTCAGACTTTCTTACCACTGGTAAGGCATCAATTTGACTTTCAATTAATCTTTTGGCAATAACGATTAATAAATCTTCCCGTTCACACATGGCTATATTCGGCATTCTTGTCATGATTATATTGACAGGAATGGTGGAAAGTTCTTGTTTTCCGATGCTAGCCCGGAGCAGATCCTTTCTCGATAACACTCCAACAAGGAGTGTTTTTTGGTCAACAACAAATAATGTTCCCACATCTTCCAGAAACATGGTACAAATGGCATCATAAACGGAAACATTTTCATTCACCACAACAGGGATGGATTGATAATCTTTCACGTAAATTTTTTGGAGACTTTCAGTTAAAAGCTGTGTCCCGGATTTACCTGTATAAAAATATCCCACACGCGGCCTAGCATCTAAAAAACCGGCCATCGTCAAAATGGCGAGATCTGGCCTTAGTGTTGCTCTTGTTAAGTTTAATTGATTGGCGATATGCTCTCCTGTAATTGGCCCATTTTCCTTTACAATTTGCAAAATGCGTTCTTGCCGTTTACTCAGTTCGATTGTCCTCACCATCCTTTACTAGCAGCTTAAGAACTATTTCAATTGTTTATCCATGATATATCATAAGGTTATACTTTAATAGGAATATTATATACTAATAATCTTTTTATTAGGCTCTTTTCATAAACTTTGTGGATTTTTAATCCTGATCAGTTGAATTTGCAGAATTTTTTATTTAAACTAGATAAATTTTACAACAAAGAGCACAATGATATGCTAAATCCAGAGATTAAAACAATATCGAAAAACAGCATTTTATATAAAAATAGTTGTCATTTTAAATAAAACTCGCCCTTTGGGCGAGTCATCATTTAAAACGTGATCTTTTCTTGTATAAAGCCTACAAGCTCTGAAATTGGGATACGTTTTTGATCCATCGTATCTCGGTCTCGAACAGTAACCATATTGTCTTCCCTTGAGTCAAAGTCATAGGTGATACAGAACGGTGTCCCGATTTCATCGTGGCGACGATACCGTTTACCAATGGACCCTGCTTCGTCGTAATCTACTGAAAAATGCTTAGCTAATGCGGCAAATACCTCTTGGGCCTCTTCCGAAAGTTTTTTTGATAATGGAAGAATTGCTGCCTTATAGGGAGCAATGGCCGGATGGAAATGCATGACTGTTCTTGAGGTTCCATCTTCTAGCTGTTCTTCATCATAGGCGTCAATCAAGAATGCAAGTGTTACTCGATCCGCTCCTAATGATGGTTCAATGCAATAGGGTACATATTTTTCATTCGTTTCAGGATCAAGGTACTTGAAGTCCTCACCTGAGAATTCCATATGCTGCTTTAAATCAAAATCCGTCCGTGAAGCAACCCCCCAAAGTTCACCCCAGCCAAATGGGAATTTGTATTCAAAATCGGTTGTTGCATTACTGTAATGGGAAAGTTCATCATCATTGTGGTCACGTAGTCTTAAATTTTCTTTCGTCAGACCCAATGACTGTAACCAGTCTTCAGCAAATTGTTTCCAATAATTAAACCATTTTAGCTCTTCATTCGGTTTACAGAAAAATTCAAGTTCCATTTGCTCGAACTCTCTTGTTCGAAAAGTAAAATTACCAGGTGTAATTTCATTTCGAAAGCTTTTTCCAATTTGGGCGATACCAAACGGCAGTTTCTTTCTCATTGTACGTTGTACGTTTTTAAAGTTAACGAAAATTCCTTGTGCTGTTTCCGGGCGTAGGAAGATTTCATTCGTGCTTGATTCGGTTACCCCTTGAAAGGTCTTAAACATTAAATTAAACTGGCGAATTCCAGTAAAGTCATAGCTACCACAATCAGGGCAGGCTATTGAATGTTCTTTTACCAACTCTTCCATTTTTTCAAATGGTAAGCCATCAACAATTATTTCAATACCCTTTTCATTGAGAGCATTTTCTATTAATTTATCAGCGCGATGTCGTGCTTTACACTTTTTACAATCAATCATAGGGTCATTAAAGTTACCGATATGTCCAGATGCTTCCCACGTTTTAGGGTTCATTAAGATGCTGGCGTCTAAGCCCACATTGTAAGGTGATTCCTGAACGAATTTTCTCCACCAAGCCTGTTTTATATTGTTTTTAAATTCGACGCCTAACGGTCCGTAATCCCACGTGTTAGCAAGGCCACCGTAAATTTCTGAACCTGGAAAAATAAATCCTCTGTGCTTGGCGTGTGAAACAATTTGCTCCATCGTTGCTTTCATTAGTTTAGCTCCTTTTCTTTTTTGATATAGATTTTTGTGGGTGGCTACCTCTAGCCAAAGCCCTTCCACTGCTTAAGGGGCTCAGCAATTGTTTCCTCATTTCTAGTTAAATACAAAAAACTCTCGTCCCTATGCTAAGAAAGCATAGGGACGAGAGTTACCCGCGGTTCCACCCTATTTGCTACAATTACTGCAGCCTCTTTTAAATTGTGTTAAATCAACACGATTGCTCAGGAATGCCTTCGTTAGTGCCCTATTCCTAGCTTTCACCATCCTAGGTTCGCTTTTATAGAGATTACTAAGTACTAATTTCCGTCATAGCAATTATTTTATTTACCAAAATAGTAACCAATACTTCTTTCCTTGTCAACAAACGATTTAGAAGTCCTTGCGAAATTTATCCATAGAATTAAGAAACTTCTTTGTTTTAAGATATAGGCCTGAATTCTCTTCATAGTAGGCAGTAATTACATTCTTAAGTTCCACCTTTGTTTCTTCCTTAACAGAAATATTCCCTAGCCTTGAAAGATCAAAATAATAAAATAGCCGCAATAATTTAACCGTTACTTGAGAAATTTTAATGTGATACGGATCTTTTCCAAGACAGCGCTCACAGATAAAGCCACCTTCTCGAATTGAAAAAGAAAAATGTCCGTCTGTACTACCACAAACGGAACATTGATTTAAGATTGGGTATAATCCCATACTATTTAACATTTTCATCTCATAAATATGCATGAGGATAACAGGGTCATAGCCTTCATTTAGATAATTCACTGTTTGGAAAAGCAATTCAAAATGAAAGGGATTTGGCTTTTTATCCTCCGTACATTTATCAGTTAATTCGACAATATAACTTGCATAGGCTGTTAAAAAGATGTCTTTACCAATTGATCGGAAAGAGGAAATCCTTTCCCCCTGCTGTACACTTCCTAAACCGGAGCCACGAGAAACTAGAAAATAGCCATGTGTAAACAGCTGGGTGATTGCCGAAAGGCGGCTGTTCGGCTTTTTTGCTCCTCGTGCCATAACACCAATCTTTCCCCATTCCCTTGTATATAGAGTCACAATTTTATTGGTTTCACCATAATCTGTTGTTCTAATAACAATGCCTTCACACTTTTGAAGCATTATTGTCACCTTCTAAAATAGCGTAAAAGACAAACTTATGAAAAGGGAAAATCGATTTGTGCTAGCTCTTCATTCAGATTTCCGGGTATTTCTTGGTTTTCCTTCTCAAGCTCTTTTATGAGAAGATATGTGTCAATATTTCCTGTTTGGAGGAATACCTTCCACGAAAAATCCATCATCGAAAACCCCACCTTTTATTATTTAGACTAGCGTTCAATAAAATCCCAACCTTACATTTATCATAGCCTGCCAGCGCAAAAATCATAAGACGAAATATTTGTTAATGTTGTCCATGCATAATTTGATCTATTGGATAATAGTTTAGTTAAAGTTAATTAATCAATAATCATCATCATTGAAGCCATAATCACGTAGCTGGGATGCTTTATTACGCCAATCCTTTTGGACCTTTACCCATAACTCGAGAAACACCTGTGACCCCAGGAGGTTTTCAATATCAACGCGTGCACGCTTTCCGATTTCTTTAAGCATACTGCCTTGTTTTCCAATAACAATCCCTTTTTGCGAGTCGCGTTCGACAATGACTGTTGCCATGACATGAATAACCTCTTTACCCGCTGCCTTACCCTCTTTTCGCTCCATTTTATCTAGAACGACGGCAATAGAGTGGGGAATTTCCTCCCTTGTTAAATGGAGTGCTTTTTCCCTTATTAATTCAGTAATGATAAACCGTTCGGGATGATCTGTTACCTGGTCTGCAGGATAGTATTGTGGTCCCTCTGGTAAGAAAGACTTGATTTGTTCCAATAGGCGTTCCACATTATTTCCTTCTAGTGCAGAAATCGGCACCACTTCTTTGAAGTCATATTTTTCTTTATACGATTCAATAATCGGCAACAATTTATCAGGATGAATTTGGTCAATTTTATTAATAATAAGAAATATTGGTGTGTTTACTGACTGGAATTTTTCAAGAATAAATTCTTCTCCACGTCCAAATTTTTCTTCAGCATTGACCATAAATAAAATTAAATCCACTTCTTTAAGTGTATTTACTGCAGCCTTCAGCATAAAGTCGCCTAATTTATGTCTTGGAACGTTGATACCTGGTGTATCTAGGAAGATCATCTGAGCGTCATTCATCGATAATACACCTTGAATTTTATTTCGGGTGGTTTGCGGTTTATCACTCATTATCGCAATTTTTTGGCCGACTACTCGATTAAGGAAAGTTGATTTTCCTACATTTGGCCTGCCAATAATTGAAATAAAACCAGATTTGTACCCTTTTACTTCGTTTCCATTATTCAGCATGTAAATCCTCCGATGAAAAGGCACCAGGCAATAAATCTCCGACGGTAATTTTTTGAATCTGCCCTTTTAGGTTTGTTAATACCACGATCATGTCTTTGGAACATAATTCAGAAATCACTTGCCTGCATGCACCGCAT
>JAIMAD010000007.1 GCA_023512145.1 Bacillus sp. (in: firmicutes)
AATGGAACAAGATAGCCCATCCAAGCAGAGAATGGCACGTTTTTTAGAACATAACTGACCAGGTTTTAGGGCCGACAATACCATCAACCGCTAACCCATGTCGTTTTTGATATGCTTTTACGGCTGCCTCTGTTTTAGATCCAAATATACCATCAGCAGTTACCTTTACAGCTCGTTGAATACGTTTCACGTCGATACCTCTTGAACCATTTCTGAGCAAATAACCTGGATACAGGACAATGCTTGTTGCTTGTTGTTCAGCTGGCGGCTGTTGTGGTTGTGCCGTAGCGGGTTTATTCGTAAAATTACGATAAGCCCAGTTTAAATCAACATTACCGCTAATACCATTCACACTGCCTTTTGAAGTATACTGCCAAATGTCAGCACTTCGACCAAGTTGTGGACCATATCGGGCCACCCACAACGCATATGGCTTTAATCTGTTTTCCTCTAATTGTGTTTCTAAAAAATTTTTCCCGGAATACAATAGCGCAAAATACCCTGCATTTTCTACCACTTCTAGGAAGGCAATCGCTGCATCCGTAAGCACAGCCCGGCTTGCACCTTTTTTATTTTCCTCGAGGTCTAGGACTAGCGGGTATGTCAATGGTTGATTTGATACGACACTCAAAAAGTAATTCGCTTCAGCCTGTGCTTCTGCAACCGTCCCAAACGAACCATAATGATAGGCGCCAACAAGGATACCTGCTGCCGCGGCTTTCTGTGCATTATCCTTAAAATATGCCACCTTTGCATAGCTTGTCCCTTGGGTCGCCTTAATGAATGCAAAAACCACACCGTCAGCTTTCACCCTGTACCAGTTGATTGTCCCATTCCAATGTGAAACATCAATCCCTTTAATTTGAGTCATTCTTCCTTCCTCCTTTGGTGGTTTATACAAACTATATATACTATTTATATTAATTTGGTTAGGTTTGGTTGCCCTTTTTTAGTGAAAAAGGACACCATTTACTACGTGGTATAATAATCTAGTCTACAAAAAAAGCCTCAACACTTTGTAAAAAAGCGTTGAGGCACCATCTTTGTTAATACGGAATTTTTAATGCCCTCGGCAAGAATCGAACTTGCATTTCAAGCTTCGGAGGCTTGCGTGCTATCCGTTGCACCACGAGGGCGAATATTTACGACTTACATAGTATATGCCAGATTCCCTATCATTGCAAGCATGGGCTGGGTTTAAAAAAGGAGGGAATGGATATGCTGAAATAGGGTATGTTGTCGAACATTTTTAGAGCGAATTGTTTGACCTTAATTGACCATCAGTGTATGATTACAATACAAATTATTATTACCTTTTCCATTCAAAGGAGGAAAAAAACATGCATTTAATCCCTACAGTTATTGAACAAACAAACCGGGGCGAGCGAGCGTATGATATCTATTCACGTCTATTAAAAGACCGAATTATTATGCTTGGAAGTGCCATTGATGATTCAGTTTCTAACAGTATTGTTGCCCAATTATTATTCCTAGAAGCAGAAAACCCTGAGAAAGACATTACTCTCTACATCAATAGTCCTGGTGGAAGCATCACAGCTGGGATGGCGATTTACGATACAATGCAATATATTAAAGCAAATGTATCTACAGTTTGTATTGGGATGGCGGCATCAATGGGTGCATTCCTACTTGCTGCAGGTGAAAAGGGTAAGCGTTATGCCCTTCCAAATTCCGAGGTCATGATTCACCAGCCACTTGGCGGTGCTCAAGGTCAAGCAACAGAAATCGAAATTGCAGCAAAACGGATCCTTTTCCTTCGCGAAAAATTAAATACCATTTTAGCAGAGCGGACTGGACAGTCACTTGAAGTAATCGGTAGAGATACTGAGCGCGATAACTTTATGACAGCCGAACGAGCAAAAGAATATGGTCTTATCGACCAAATCATTACTCGTAGTCTTATCGATATTAAGGATAAAAAGTAATTATTTGAGCAATTGGCTTCCAAGCCGATTGCTTTTTTTATAAGAAAAGCACAAGCGCCCTGGTCAGCGCACGACAGGCCTGGAGCGCTCCAAGTGAGTATTGGAAACACGAAGAGCCGGAGGCGATTCAGGTGTTGACTTATCGTAGGGCGGAGAGCGAAGGACACTAGCCGCTAGGGCGCTGCAGCACGGACAATTCTCAAAGTTAAAAATTTTATACTTATCTGTAAAAAAAAGGATTCACCTCCCTGAGGAGCCAAACCCTTTTTCTTTAATTTTCTTTTTGGATAAACTTTGTTAACGCGTTGATGGCGGTTTCTTCATCGTCACCATCAGCGACAATATTAATAACGACACCTGAGCCAACGGCAAGGCTCATTAAGCCCATAATACTTTTTGCGTTAACTTTTTTACCATCTTTCTCTAGAAAAATATCAGCAGAAAACCGGTTTGCTTCTTGAACAAAAAGAGCTGCCGGTCTTGCTTGAAGACCTGTTTTTAATTTTACTTCTACTTGTTTCACCAACATCACAAAATTCCTCCTCAGGTTTTTCATCTATTTTTTTGAGCTTTATTCACTATTTCCTCTTGTAACCAAATCTCCAACACGTAGCTTCTCAGCAATCGCATCGATCTTTCTTAAGCGATGATTGATACCAGATTTACTAATGGAGCCACCTGAGACCATTTCGCCCAATTCTTTGAGGGTAACATCGGTAAAATTCAAGCGGAGCTCCGCAATTTCCCTCAACTTTTCGGGCAAAATTTGCAGACCAATCGTTGAATCGATGTAACGGATATTATCTACCTGCCTGGTCGATGCACCAATTGTTTTATTAAGATTGGCGGTTTCACAGTTTACCAGTCGATTAACCGAGTTCCGCATATCTCTTACAATTCTAATGTCCTCAAAGCGAAGGAGTGCGTTATGGGCACCTGCAATATTCAGAAACTCAATAATTTTCTCAGCTTCTTTTATATAGTTTATATAGCCCTTTTTCCGCTCAAGCGTTTTGCTGTTTAAACCAAATGTATTCATTAATTCACACAAGGAATCATTATGTTCTTTATAGATCGAAGAAATTTCCAAATGATAGGAAGACGTTTCCGGATTATTAACGGACCCTCCGGCCAGAAATGCACCACGTAGATAAGAACGCTTACAACACTTCTTCTTGATAAGTCCTGGTGAAATATCGTGGATAAGGGTGAATCCTTCCCCAATAATCATTGTGTCCTCAAGTATTTCCCTAGCCTGTTGCGCTAAACGAACAATGTAAACATTGTTTTTTTTCAGGCGCATCTTTTTCCGAACAAGCAACTCCACTTGGATCTGGTAACTTTTTTTTAATAATGTATAAATCCTTCTAGCAATCGCTGCATTTTCGGTTTGAATATCAACGACTAACTTTCGATTTGAGAATGACAGGGAACCGTTCATTCGGATTAAAGCCGATAGCTCCGCTTGAATGCAGCATGTTTTCACTTCCAAGTTTGTTAATTCCTTTTTCGTTTCTGAAGCGAAAGACATCCCTTTACCCCCTTTTAAGAAAAGCGCAAGCGCCTTGGTCAGTGGTGATATAGGAAGACTTATCGACTGGCAATCGGAGTGAAGCCAGAGGTTAGTCTTCCTTAATGCGTACGACGTAGCCAAGTACAAGGGCGAGCCGGCGGAAAGGTTGCTCGACGGTTTGGCTTGTGACCTAGGAAAAAAGAGGTTATTTTTTCCACCGAGCCTCTAGGCGCTTGGGCTAAACATTTCTCGAAGTTTAATGAAATAAATTCTAATAATATAAAAAAACTACCTTTTTTAAAGAATTTTTAAGCGAATAGGTATCTTTAAACATTCCTATTGCTTGCGATCATCTCCGCCAAAGCTTTCGTCTATCAGCGTGTTTTCTTTTTTCGTACTATATCTACGCTTCATACCGCTTATTAGTTTCAATTAACAGCAAATTATAGATAATTTTAGCCACTTTTTTCGGATCATGCCTGATTGCGCCATTTTCCTGATAAGCGATGTCCGCATGCACAACCTCAAGCCCCAATTCAAAAAGGCGTTGCAAATCGTAGCGGACGGGGTCTGCCAGTTCTTCATTGTAACGGAGCTGAATATCCGCTGGGACCTCTTCGTTATTAACAAGAATCGTATCAATAAAGGCACAGTCCATATGATCATAAAGGGCTTTCACGTGATCGCTTGCTGTAAAGCCATGTGTTTCCCCTGCTTGCGTCATCAAATTGCAAATATACACCTTTTTCGCACGGGAGCGGCACACCTCACCCCCAAGTCGTGGGACGAGTAGATTTGGCAGAATACTGGTATATAAGCTTCCCGGGCCAATGATAATTAAATCTGCCTGGCGAATCGCTTGAATGGACTCTGGCAAGGGCCGGATATTTTTTGGCGTCATAAAAACTCTATTTATTCTTTTTCCCGAGTAAGGAATTTTTGATTCTCCAGAGACAATTGTCCCATCTTCCATCTCTGCATGGAGAATGACACTTTGATTGGCTGATGGTAAGACTTTGCCGCGGACATTCAAAATCTTGCTCATTTCCTGAATGGCATGAACAAAATTCCCCGTGATGGAGGTCATTGCTGCCAAGATTAAATTCCCAAGCGAATGTCCGGATAGTTCATTCGATGTGTTAAAACGATGCTGAAACATTTCCTCAACAAGTGGTTCCACATCTGATAGTGATGCTAACACATTACGAATGTCTCCTGGAGGAGGAATATGCATATCCTCGCGTAATCTTCCAGAGCTGCCTCCATCATCCGCGACTGTCACAATAGCGGTAATATCCACAGGATACAGCTTTAATCCTCGCAATAAAACTGGCAATCCTGTTCCCCCACCTATGACAACTATTCGAGGCTGTCCAATCTCTCTCATGATGTTTTATCCTTTCTCCTCTCAATGTCACGGTGTGAAACAATTGTATTATAATCGTTTTTGAAAAATTGGCCCAGATACTCAGCCAAGGCAACTGATCGATGCTGCCCACCAGTACAGCCAATCGCAATCACTAACTGCGCTTTTCCTTCTCTTTTATAATGCGGAAGCATGAAGTTAAGCAGGTCCGTTACCTTTTCCAAAAACTTGTGTGTTTCATTCCATTTTAAAACATAGCTGGAAACTTCTTCATCCAACCCTGTTTTTGGCCTCATATGATCGATATAATGGGGATTCGGTAGGAAGCGCACATCAAAAACTAGATCTGCATCGATGGGAAGCCCATGCTTAAAGCCAAAGGACACGACATTGACATTGAAGATTATTTGGTGATTTGCCGTAAATTCGGTTAATATCTTCTCACGTAAATCACGCGGTTTCATTTGTGAGGTATTATAAATCAGTCGGGCCCTGCCTTTTAATTCTTCAAGAAGCTCCCGCTCAAGCGTGATTCCTTCAAGGGGCAAACCAGACTGTGCAAGTGGATGCGACCGTCTTGTCTCTTTATATCTGCTTACCAATGTAGAATCATCCGCATCCAAATATAAAATATGCGGCGTCACCCATGAGGTCTCTGCAAGTCCATCTAATGCTGTAAAAAGATCATCAAAGAATTCTCTTCCTCGCAGGTCCATAACTAGGGCAACTTTATTCATCGTATTCCCTGATTCCTTCATAAGTTCGAGAAATTTTGGAAGTAGCGTTGGAGGCAAATTATCGACACAGAAGAACCCTAAATCTTCAAAGCTTTGAATGGCTACAGTCTTACCTGCTCCAGACATTCCAGTAATTATCACCATCTGAGTGTCGTTTACCGAACCGGTACTCATTGTAAATTCCCCCTTTAATTTTGCAAAAAGCAATTATTGAATCATCTTTGCGCTTGCTTATGAACCACTTTTAGGAAGTACCCCGCCAATCGATAGATTTTTGTTTAGCTTGGATCTAATCGATAACTGATCAGTTGAAAATCCTTTGTATAAGTAAACGTACCATAAATAATTCCCTTTCCATGAGCCATATAATCAAGAATATGATAATCACCAGCAGCCATCGGTAAACTATTTACCTGGTCAACCAAATGCCATTCTAACTTTCCTTCTTCTGATTCACTTCTATTAATCCCATCTGAGTCGCTCGCTATAAAGGTAAACATCATCCACTCGCTCAGAAGCTGGTCGCTTTCTTTCATAATCATCGTAAAAACCCCTTTTAACTGGGGACTTTTTAAATAGATTCCCGTTTCTTCACGGAATTCTCTGATACAAGAGTCACGAACCGACTCGCCAGGCTCCATTTTGCCACCAGGGGCAACCCACCAGCCACGACTTGGTTTTTGCAGCAACAATATTTTTCCATCTCGTATCAATACACAATTAGTGACACGCTGCATACTACTCACCCTCACTATCATGCGTTAACGCCTTGATCAGGGACAGATGCCAAAACCTTGAGGGAAGGCTGTTCTTTATCCTTCCTGCCAAATTGGTACGACCGAGGAAAAAGTGGTTAATTTTTCCTAAGGTCCCTAGCGCTAAAAGCCTGAATGCTAAATATTCTAATCCATTCTTACTATTATACTATTTTTAGGAGACAGTCACAATGTGCACAGTTTTGTTATTTCCGTTAATTATTTCTGTTATTAACTTGATTAAATTATTATTAATATTCTCCCTAGCCTTTTCACCAACCAAAAAAAAAGAGCACAGGCTTCTTGAGCCTGTGCAAAAGGAATATATTTAAAAGGGGGTCAATTACTATCTTAATAATACCCCATCTATATTGCGCTATTGTTACAGGGAAATGTTAAAAGAGTTACTTTTTATGCATTTTTGTTTACAGTATTTACAATCGCTAAACAGAGATCAAAGAAATAACTAGTTTTTATTTCTTTACCTTCATCTCTTCCATTAGCTCTTCCACAAAACGCTGGACACTTTGTGCGGCAATGCTCCCATCACCCGTTGCGGTTACAATCTGGCGCAGCGTTTTTTCACGAATATCCCCGGCAGCGAAAATTCCTGGCACCTTTGTTTCCATCAGCTCATTTGTTTCAATATATCCGTTTTCATTAGTAATACCTAACGATAAAAATGGTTTAGACAACGGCAACATCCCAACATAAATAAATACGCCATCCGTTTTGAATTCCTGTTCTTCACCATTTTCAGTGGAAACAAGGGTTACACTTCCAACCTTGCCATTTCCCTCTGTATCATTAATGGATTTAATCGTATGTTTCCAGATAAACTCCACCTTTTCATTGGCAAAGGCACGGTCTTGGGCAATTTTTTGGGCACGAAGCTGGTCACGGCGGTGGACAACCGTTACTTTTGAAGCGAAGCGTGTTAAATAAACGCCTTCTTCGACAGCCGAGTCACCGCCACCAATTACTACAAGCTCTTTTCCTTTAAAGAAGGCACCGTCACATACAGCACAATAGGAAACACCACGACCGCTAAGTTCCTTCTCACCTGGTACGCCGACTTTCTTATACTCCGCTCCAGCTGTAATGATGACTGCATAGGCTTTATATTGTTTAGACCCGGCAATAACAACTTTATAGTCACCATGGTCAACAACTTCTTTAATATCGCCATAAGCATATTCAGCACCAAACTTTTTGGCATGATCGAACATCTTTGTTGATAAATCAGGACCTAAAATACTTTCAAAGCCCGGATAGTTTTCAACATCCTCCGTATTGGCCATTTGGCCCCCTGGCAACCCTCTTTCAATCATGAGTGTTGACAGGTTAGCGCGTGATGTATAAACAGCAGCTGTCATCCCGGCAGGACCCGCCCCGGCAATAATGACATCATAAATTTTTTCTTCAGACATGGTTGTTTCACTCCTTACTTAATAGAAAAACGAAAGTTCCTTATCAAGGGCTTACACCAATAAAAGCCTTGACAGCTGTGCTAGTCAATAAAAAAAAAGATTAAGTATATCATTCCCTACTTAATCCTATAAAACAATTGATTTTTAGTCCAAGAATCTGCTTACAAAAAAAGCGTAAGCACCGTTTAGCGCCAACAGCACCGGAAAAAGAAAAGCGTACGCTCCCTGGTTTGTGGCGATATTTACGTTAATTCAAAAGATCGTTCACTAATTTAACATATTTACTTAACGTTGCTGTCGAAATGCCGTAGCGTTCGGCGAGTTTCTGCTGGGAGACTTTTTCACTGCGCAGCTTGTGCCATACATACTCTACGGCTCCAGCCCAGGCGTGTTTATTTTTCAACTGAATATTTGCTTTAGAAACTTCAACAAATACAGAAAACCACATCAAATATAAGCCAGCTTCAATCATGCCAATTGGTTGGTGTTGTTCATAAAAAAGCTCTGCTACCTCTTGAGCATCAGCAGTTATCGATGGCATACCTGTGCGGATTTGCGAAATATATTCTTTTTCCAAAGTGGTAAATTTCTGATTTTGATTTATCCGCTTGGAGGTAATAATCTCATCCTTTTTACTTGAAACGGTTATTAGAAAAAGCGCAAATAATCGCTCTTCAATATAGTCGCTTTCAAGCTTTTGGAAAATAGCGCCGGAATGATCTTCAAATCCATTTGTCGATAAATCTTTCACCTTCCATGGTTCCAGGCCATCCTTTTCAGGATTGATGTCGAGTACCTTTTTCCAAATGGTTTTCGCAAAGTTTTCGTAACCTATGAAATAAGCGGAACAGGAAAGCCAATAATAAAAAGGTCCATCCCCGTCAAAGCCATACTTATATAACTTTTTTAGCCAAACATAGGCAAGCTCATACTCGCCAACCAAGGCGAACGAAGTACCAAGCTTAAATTGATGTTCACTAAGCAGAGGTTGAATCTTTTTAAGTGATTCCACCAATTGGTCAACGCTTTTCGTTTGACCCTGATAATGGGCAAAAATAAGCCTGTTGCATAGTGCATTAAGATTTCCTGGATTCCGCTCCAAGACATCTGCTAAGATGGTTTCTGCCTTTTCCGTTTTACCTAAATAAAAATAGGCAAGCGCTAAATTATTGTAAGCAGACCAATATTCCGGATATTCTTTCACGACCTCTTTTAAAAGCTCAATCGCCTTTGGAAAGTATCCCGTCTCTAAAAGACCACGTGCCTTCTCTTGTTTTAAAATAAGATCATCCTGCGGGTAGAGCTCATCCTCAAACTCTTCTGACTCAAAGGTAATGAGATCAATCAGATCCTCTATTTCTTCTGCAAAATCACCATTCGGATCTAACTGTAAATAATGCTTGGCATGGTGAAAAGCATCTTTAAAAAATCCCATATGGGCATAATTATTTGCTAAAAAGTAATGGCATTCAACCATTTCTTTATCAAGTTCATCAAGGATGTGATGCAAGAGTCGGTTAGAATTCTCAAATTCACCTAGTTCTGTTGATACAATCGCCAACTGGCATGTAATCATCGGTTCATCCGGCTCAAGCTGTATCGCCCGCCCAAGGTATTTTTTTGCTTTGATAAAATCACGTCGATGGAATGCCTTTAAACCCTTCGTGAAGTAATATTCCCCTGTAGGAACAAATGAAAGTATTTTTCCCATATCAATTCTTGCTTTCGCGTTTTTACCCATGAAGTCCTCCATCATCCATTAATAACTAATGTAGTATACCACATTGGGGAGTTGTTCGAGAAGGGATTGAGTTCCTTATGATTATTTGGTTGGAGATTTATTGAGATGTATTTACGTGGAGGTTTTTAATTCACGGACCTGAAAAACCAGCCCTTATTAGGACCGGTCATTGTGTCTTTCTTCTAATGTTCGTAAAACATCTTTAAACGGAAGGCCTTGTTCAACCAGCAGCACCTGCAAATGATAAAGCAAGTCAGCCGCTTCCCACCTAAGCTCTTCATGGTCGCGGTTTTTGGCTGCGATAATCACCTCGGCAGCTTCTTCACCGACTTTTTTCAATATTTTATCGATACCTTTTTCAAAAAGATAAGTGGTATATGCCCCTTCTGGACGCTCCTGTTCACGCTCTACAATCACTTTTTCAAGCGACTGTAAAATCTGATAGTCTCCTAAGCTTGAACTACTCCCATTACTAATACGCTCAGAAAAACAGCTTACCGCTCCTGTATGACAGGCAGGCCCTTTTGGATAGACAAGCACCAGCACCGCATCTTGATCACAATCATAGTTGATACTGACGACCGTCTGCGTATTGCCGCTTGTCGCCCCCTTGTGCCACAACTCCTGACGCGAGCGACTGAAAAACCACGTTTCCCCAGTTTCAATCGTTTTCGCCAGCGATTCCTCGTTCATATAAGCGAGCGTTAACACTTCTTTCGTTCCAGCATCCTGGATAATTGCAGGCACGAGCCCCTTTTCATCAAATTGAACTTTCACCTGACCACCACTCCTTTTTCCCGCAAATAACTTTTCACTTCCTGAACTGACGTTTCTTTATAATGAAAAATTGAGGCAGCCAGAGCAGCATCCGCTTTTCCATCAAGAAACGCATCCTCAAAATGCCCGGCATTCCCCGCACCGCCCGAAGCGATTACAGGGATCGGAACGGCTTCACTAACCGCCTTTGTCAAGACAAGATCGAACCCATTTTTCTCGCCATCACTATCCATACTTGTTAATAAAATCTCGCCTGCACCGAGCAATGCTGCTTCCATCGCCCACTCCACAACCTTTTTATCAGTTGCTTTTCGGCCACCGTGTGTAAACACTCGCCATGTCCCTAACCCTACATCAAATTTGGCATCAATCGCAACAACGATGCATTGAGAACCGAAATAGCCGGCACCTTCCTTAATAAGCTCTGGATTGATAACAGCGGCTGTATTCAGTGACACTTTATCCGCACCAGCTCGAAGTATTCGCTTCATGTCTTCCAAAGAATTGATGCCCCCGCCAACCGTGAACGGAATTGCAAGTTCCGAGGCAACAGCCTTAACAACTTCGACCATCGTCTTCCGCCCCTCAACTGAGGCAGAGATATCAAGAAAAACAAGCTCATCTGCGCCTTGCTCATCGTAAAATCGTGCCAGTTCAACGGGGTCGCCTGCATCACGAAGTTGAACAAATTGAATGCCCTTCACGACACGTCCATCCAACACATCCAGACAGGGAATGATTCGTTTTGTCAGTGCCATTAGCTTCCCACCTCTTCCAATGCTTCCTTCAAGGAAAAGCGATTTTCGTACAGGGCTTTTCCAACAATTGCACCACTAATACCTCGACTAGCTATTTCTTTTAAATCGGCCAATTTGCTTACACCACCAGAGGCAATTACATTTTTCCCCGTCACCTCGGCCATTTCACACACAGCATCAATATTTGGCCCTGCAAGCGTACCGTCTGTAGCAATATCGGTAAAAATAAACGTCCCCGCACCCGCGTCAGCAAAACGTTTTCCCAGTTCAACCGCCTTTAGCTGTGAGGTATCCAGCCAGCCATGTGTGGCAACATAGCCATTTTTCGCATCAATCCCAACGGCAATTTTCACCCCGTACTTCTTGATCATCGCTAGTGCAAAATCAGGTTTAGAAACTGCAATACTTCCTATAATCACTCGCTCTATACCATTTTCAAGATAGTGAAGGATATCCTCTTCAGAGCGAATCCCACCACCGATTTGAATTTTTACATTCAGCTTCTTAGCAGCCTCAATCACAAATCGGTCATTTACCCGCATGCCTTCCTTCGCCCCATCAAGGTCAACCATATGGATCCACTCCGCCCCCTCAGCTGCAAAACGCTCGCACATCCCAAAAGGTGAGTCCCCATAAATCGTTTCCTGATCGTAATCTCCTTGGAGAAGGCGGACACACTTACCGCCCCGCATATCTATCGCTGGATAAACAGTTAAACTCATCGCACTGCCTCCCTATCGACAACCATTTGTAAAAAATTATCTAAAAGTGCCATCCCAAGCTTGCTACTTTTTTCAGGATGAAATTGCATCCCCATAACATTATCCCTGCCAACAACCGCAGATACCTGTTCGTGATAATCTGCCTTCGCCAATAAGACGTCGGAGTTTTCCGCTTTAACATAATAGGAATGTACAAAATACACATAATCTTCTTGTAAATTTTTCAAAAGGGGTGACTCTTTCACGAATTCAAGCCGGTTCCAGCCCATGTGAGGAACTTTGTATCGTTCCCCTTCTGCTGTCCGCCCTGAAAAACGGCGCACACTACCTGGTAATAATCCTAATCCATCGGTAAGCCCGTTTTCTTCACTTTTTTCAAAAAGCAGTTGCATACCGAGACAAATTCCGAGTAGAGGTTTTCCTGTAGACACAAATTCTTTTATCGTCTCGACAGGCAAACGTTCCATCGCATCGCGGAAGGAGCCTACTCCCGGAAGAATTAACGCATCGGCTTCAAGTAATTTACCTTTATCAGCAGAAATAAAATAGTTAGCCCCTAGTCGTTCCAAGGCTTTGCTCACACTAAATAAATTTCCCATCCCGTAATCAACGATACCAACGGTGCCTGACACCACATGAATTCTCCCAAAACCCATTTCTATAACATCCCTTTCGTTGATGGAACGCCTTTGATGCGTGGGTCAATCGTTGTTGCCTCGTCGAGTGCCCGGCCGAGCGCTTTAAATACGGCTTCAATCATATGGTGTGTATTGTTCCCATAATGAACAATCACATGGAGATTCATCCGCGCCTCGAGCGCCAGCTTCCAAAGGAATTCATGAACAAGCTCGGTATCAAATGTGCCCACCTTCTGCCCCGGAAACTCCGCACGCATTTCAAGATGTGGACGATTGCTAAGGTCGATGACTACCTGGGCCAGAGCCTCATCCATCGGTACAAATGCATTACCGTAACGCTTAATGCCCCGCTTGTCACCAAGTGCTTCGCGCAAGGCCTGTCCCAAACAGATACCAATATCCTCTGTTGTATGGTGGCCATCGACTTCAATATCGCCTTTGGCAGCAACTGTCAGGTTGAATTGTCCATGCTTCGTGAACAAATCCAGCATATGGCTCAGAAATGGCACACCTGTTTCAAGATTCGATTGACCATCTCCGTCCACCGCTAACGATAACTGGATTTTTGTTTCATTTGTATTCCGTTCAATACTTGCCACTCTTTCCATGAAGATGACCTCCTTGAATTTATCGCTTACTTATTTTAAGACTCTTTAATTCTGCTTAATAAAATGAAAAAGACTTTTCTAGCTATCTCAAGAGAGGTTTTGTCCTTTAGAGTCCTTATGAAGGACATTTTGACCTATCTCTCGGCATTTTGTCCTTAAGAAATCTTATTAAAGACATTTTTACCACGCTCTACGCTCTCGATGTATTTTGTCCCTTAGAGCCTTTATTTACCTTCTACCATTGCCTTTAAAAGCTATTTATCATTGTTGAGTCTGATTTCCACGGCTCGGGCATGGGCCTCAAGCCCTTCCATTCGGGCAAAGGCAGCAATTTTTGCCCCGTTCTCGTTTAAGGCTTTTTTGCTGTAGATAATCACGCTTGATTTCTTCTGAAAATCGTCCACATTGAGCGGACTGGAAAATCGTGCTGTGCCGTTTGTTGGCAACACATGATTCGGTCCGGCAAAATAATCACCAACAGGCTCCGGGCTATACCGGCCAATAAAGATTGCTCCAGCGTGGTGAATTTTCCCAAGCAGCTCAATTGCATTTTCGGTAATGATTTCAAGATGTTCTGGTGCTAATTGATTCACTGTTTCAATCGCTTCATCGATATCCGCTGTTATGTAAATGGCACCATAATCCGCGATTGAACGGGAGGCAATATCTTTTCGTGGCAACAGCTCAAGTTGTTTTTCAACCTCAATCACTACTGCTTCGGCCAAGACAAGAGACGGTGTCACCAGGACACTGCAGGCCATTGGATCATGCTCGGCCTGCGATAATAGGTCAGCCGCAACCTCGTCAGCCCTTGCTGTGTCATCTGCTAAAATGGCAATCTCACTCGGTCCGGCAATCATATCAATATCGACATCGCCGAATACCGCGCGTTTTGCCAACGCCACATAGATATTTCCGGGGCCGGTTATTTTATCAACAGCCACAATCGATTCTGTCCCATAGGCAAGTGCAGCTATCGCCTGTGCACCGCCAACCTTGTATATTTCTTCAACGCCAGCTTCCTTTGCCGCAACAAGCACAGCTGGCGGTAGATTCCCATCAGGGTCTGGTGGTGAGACCATGACGATTCGCTTGACCCCAGCCACAAGAGCCGGAATCACATTCATCAATACGGATGACGGATAGGCAGCCGTTCCTCCTGGTACGTACACCCCAACAGATGAGAGTGGAGTCATTTTTTGACCAAGGATCGTTCCATTCTCTTCCGTTGTCATCCACGACGGCCGGAGTTGTTTTTCATGAAAGGTAGTGATATTTTCAACAGCTTCTTGAACTATCGCGATAAATTGCTTATCTACATTTTGGTAGGCCTCAGCAAATTCCTTTTCTGTTACAGTAAAAGTAGATAGGAGAACAGTATCAAATTTCTCCGTATACTCTCTTAACGCTTCGTCACCACGGACACGAATTTCCGAGATGATTTTTTTAACAACTTCCTGCTGCTCGGAAGTACCCGCCTCAATCGAACGTTTTATCGACACAAGTTCATTCACTTTTAGTATTTTCATGTTTTTAGCCCCCCACTGACACAACTTTACTAAGTCGTCTCACCAATTCGTCTATCTGGTTATCCTTGATCCGATAGCTGACAGGATTGACGATTAGCCGCGATGTTACATCCACAATACGCTCATATTCCACAAGCCCATTTTCCTTCATGGTCCGGCCGGTTGAAACAATATCGACAATGCGGTCAGATAAGCCAATGATCGGGGCTAGCTCAATTGAACCATTTAATTTGATGATTTCCACTTGTTCACCTTGCTCTCGAAAGTAGGCCTCGGCCACATTCGGATATTTGGTGGCCACTCTAGGTGCAACGTCATTCATTTTTGTCCTCGGAAGACCGGCAACTGCCAAATAGCAGGCGCTGATTCGTAAATCCAGGAGTTCGTAAACGTCACGTTCCTCCTCGAGCAAGACATCCTTCCCGGCAATGCCGATATCGGCGACACCATGCTCAACATAGGTAGGAACATCCATTGGCTTTGCTAAAATAAATCGAAGCCCTTCATTCTCCACCTCGATAATCAATTTTCGCGAATCATCAAATTCTGGTGGCAGCATGTAGCCAGCTTTACGTAGCAAGTCAGCAGCTTCTTCAAAAATCCGTCCTTTCGGCATCGCAATCGTTAGTATATTATTCATCTGCCCGCCCTCCAATTAAGTAGGTAGTATCGGCAAATTTCTTTGTAAAGGAATCAAGATTATTTACACCATTGATGTCCTGAAGCACCGTTCGCTTCCCCAGACCGTGCATTTTTTCTGCTAATTGAAAGGCTTCCTTGCGACGTTCCTGACTAAAAAGAATGCAGTGTGTCGAGTTTACAGTCTCTCCACCACCGAGTGCCTCGAGTAGCATATCAATCCGAACTGCAAAGCCGGTTGCACTGGCCTTTTTTCCGAACTTCTCTATTAAACTATACCTTCCGCCATTTCCAATTGGAAACCCAACATTTCCTGCATAAGCCTCAAATAAAATTCCTGAATAATAACTCATATGGCTGACGATGGTAAAATCAAATTTCACATATTCCTCGACACCGTAATCTCTGATGACCTCCAACAGTTCCTGTAATTCGCTAAGTGCTTGCTTCCCTTTGCCATTTTCAATAATGTCGTTAGCCTTGGTGATGATATCAAAACTACCCCTTAATTGGAGGAGCTGAAGGAGTCTTTGCTTATCTATTGATGATAATTGGAGGGAGTTCACGTGCTCACGGTAACCGACGTAATTTTTTTCATATAAGAATTTCCGTAACTCTGTTGCACGTCCATTTGTTCCAAGGATTTGCACAAACAACTCTTGGGCAAAACCAACATGACCAATCGACACTTGGAATTGTTGCAAACCAGCTTTTTTCAAGGAAGAAATAAGCAAGGCAATGGCCTCTCCATCACAAGAGACGGTGTCTTCGTTCAGACATTCAACGCCGATTTGTTCAAACTCTGCCGGGCGCCCACCCTCGCGTTGCTGGGCGCGGAAGACATTGGCAGAGTAGGCTAACCTTACGGGTAAATTTTCTTCTAATAACTTTGTGGCAGCCACCCTAGCGATTGGGGCTGTCATCTCAGGTCTAAGCACCAGTGTGTGACCCTCTTTATCAAGCAATTTAAAAAGTTGCTGGTCAGCAATCGCTGATGCCACTCCCACCGTTTCATAATATTCAAGTGTTGGTGTTTCAATAAATTGATAACCCCAAAGTTTAATCATTTCCTCCATTATTGAACGAACATTATGCTTTCTTTCATATAATTCCGGGAGCGTGTCTCGCATTCCTAATGGCTTTTCAAACATAAACAATCGACTCATCCCGCACATCCTTTGGATAATTTTTCTATTTTGTAAAATTCAAATTTGCTTTAGTCTGCTAGCGTAGTAAAGAATTGAAGTTATTTTAGTTTACCTCCATGGAGGCTTTACGTCAATAAAAAATTCATGACTTATTGGAAATGGAATTGTCAATCATGGAGGATTACGCACATTTACGGAATAATCTCGTGAGAATCTGTGTTAATCTCGTTAAACCCTACAGTTATTCCGTGAACTTTGAGCGGGGGACCCGCCAACTTCTCCTTTATTTCCGCCAAGGCATTACCTTGGCACACAATTAGTATACTTTATTAAAAACACCCCTGAAAAATATCAGGGGTGTTTCAAGGATCCTACACTAGTCTTTTACTAGAACTTTGGATTGCTTTTAACAAGCGTTATGGAAGTTACTGTGCTTGTATTTCCAGTAGCATCCGTCGCTGTGAAGGTTAACACCGTTCCATGTGTTTGTGCGGATTTAAATGGAATCGTAAATACTCCATCTTTATCAACAATAGCACTGCCCAGTAGTGTCTTTCCTTTATAAACGTTTACTGTTGAATCGGCTTCAGCCTTTCCTGTCACACTCTTAGCAGGGGCCATAATTTGGCCAACTTCTGGAGCGGTCGGTGCCGTTACATCTTTTACAACTACTTTTGTTTCTGTACTCTTATTACCAGCAGCATCTGTTGCGGTAACAGTTACTTCTGTTCCTGCTTTTAAAGGTGCAACGGTTAATGTAAACATTCCATCAACTGTCGCAATAACAGTTCCGAGAACCTGGCCATTAGCTGTTACCACAACCCTTGCACCGGCTTCAGTTTTTCCAGTAATTTCTGTGGATTGATCGGTTACCACATCAACCATTGGAGCATCAGGTGCGACAGTGTCAATGAGAATTCTTCCTTCGATTTGGGCAGAAACTGGTACCGCAAAGGATTTCACGTAAGTAACAAACGCTTCTAAATCAGTCATTCTCGTGGCGCGCTCCGTTCCTTGTTTAAGAACTACAAATCCATCGCCACCGTCAGCCATAAAGTTATTGACTGTAATCGAGTAAACGTCAATAGGGTCAATTTTTGAACCATTTGGAAGATAAATATCCAAAACTTTTTGTCCAAGTGGTAAATTATTTGTCCAAGTGTACTTCAATCCAGAAATTTGCATGATCCGGTTTCTGTCAGCGGCAAATTGCTGATTTAATAATGTTCTTACTTGCTCACCAGTTATGTTCATTGTCACGATATCGTTACCAAATGGCTGGATGGCGAATAAGTCGCCCCATGTTATTGGCCCAGCTTTTTTAATTTCATCACGGATACCGCCAGCATTCATAAAGGCAAACTGTGTTCCCGTTGCTGCACGCATTCCATCAGCAATCAAATTCCCTAGAGCCATTTCCCCTGAAGCATTTGCAGTACGGGAAATCGGTGCCGCTGCTTCTCCAACAACTTGACTAGTGATAGGAGCGACATATGCCTGATAGGCATCAAGTTCTGCTTTGATTTTTGCATCGAGATGTTCTGCATTTTGGAAAGTCGATACAATCTCAGCTGATTTCGTCACGATATCTTGTGTAATCGGATCGATTGTTAGGTCTACATCAGATAATGCTGTCCCATAAGAGTAGGATTGAACAAGCAATTTCCCATCAACCGTTGAGTTCAAATACTTATGGTCATGTGCACCAAATATTACGTCAACTTCATCATCCACGGCATTGGCAATGTCGACAACATTTCCTGTTGGATTAGATCCATCTACAGCTGAAGTTCCTGGGTTATGGGCAAGAACAACAATTGCCTCAATTCCGTTCTCTTTTAATTCTGCTGCATACTTGTTAATGGCTACTGTTTCATCTGTAAATTTAACTCCAGCAACGCCACTTGCAGTTACGATTTTTGGTGTTTCCGTTGTCACGACACCGATAAAACCAATTTTAACGCCGTCAACTTCCTTAACCACATAGGGTGGTAAAATAAGCTCATTTGTTTCTTCCATAACTACGTTGGCCACAACGTATGGGAAGTCTGCACCTTCAAATACACCATAATCAGTCTCTGTTTTCGGATGAGCACCGCCATTGATTAAGCGCATCATTTCGTCTACGCCTTCATCAAATTCATGGTTTCCAACTGTTCCAACATCAAATCCGAGTTCATTTAATAAGCGAATTGTTGGTTCATCTTGTAATAATGCAGATACAGGACGACTTGCCCCAACCGCATCACCAGCCTGAACCATTAATGTGTTAGAAGAGTTTGCTGCTTCTCTTTCTTTCAAATAGCCTGCTAAATATTCAATGCCACCTGTTGGCTTTCCAGAAACAGTAGTCTTGTAGTCTAATTGTCCATGTAAGTCATTGATTCCTAATAATTGAACATGGACTGTTTGATCTAGTTGATAGGTTTGATATCCTGGTTTAGTCGTTGAAGCACCTAAATCTTTAACATTTGGTGTTTGGCCAAGATAGGTTGTTGCAGCAGGTGAAGAATTAAATGTTATGGTTGCCTTGCCGCCAACAGGAGCAATCTTCCAGTTATTATCTGCTGTTGGAGTAACCGTACCTTGATCACTAATATAATCCATTAAAATCTGCCTGTTTTCATATGGAGAATCAATAACAACTTGTGCTTTGCCACCAACTAATGGCGGGAAGCCACCTCCACCACTAGCACGGTAGTTATTAGTGGCAACGATGAATTCTTGATTGTCTGCAATTGGGGTTCCGTCCATCATGGTAAAGTTAATAATACGGTGAGAATCGGCGTTTGCAAGCGCGCCCGTTGCCGAGTTATATCTAGCATCTTTTGTTACATCAATTTGGTATTTGATCCCGTCAAATACGTCATAATTATAGGGGCGGAAGTCGTAATCAAGTATATCCTGACCACCGTCTGCATTAGGATCGATTTTCTTGAATTGTGTTGCTGACATTTCTAACCATTCTTTTACTTGAGCACCCGTTATCTTAACCGCTTTTAACGTATTATTGAACAAGTACAAATCATTTGCACTCTTAATCGAAAGCTCGCCTTTGGCAATATTTGTGAAGTCGCCAACACCGCCACGTCCACCCTTAAATGGTGCAGCAGCAGAAATGACCGGAATACCTTTAAGTTCTGGCGCTTTCGTATCAATCCATTCATTCACATAATCAGTTTGTGCATTGTTTACAATCTGCACAGATGGGTCATCCATTACCCGTGAGAAGAAGCTATGCATTGGAAGCGTCGTTTCACCAATTTTTCCACGCACATAATCAAGCGTGCCTTGATGGGTTTCCGCTACCTCTTCTACAATGTTGGCGTCAACACCTGTTGTAGCAGTAACAGGGCGGTTAACGGACTTCGAGTTTGTTTTGTCAACAGTCCATTTACCGTCAGTATCCTGTACGAGAGCTAAATCAAGAACACCTAAGTTATTTCCCCAAAAGCCTGCTTCAACCGCTTGAGTGCCGTTGATTTTTCCAGTAACATTGTCGATGCCCGTTTTGCCGTCAAATGATTTGTCACCAGGGAAGTTTAAGTGAGCATGTCCAAACAGCATGGCATCAATGCCAGCAACTTTTGTTAGATCATAAACAGCATTTTCTGCTTCTTCCTGTCCTTGTACAGCAATATCACAGCCTGAGTGAGCAATAGCTACAATCACGTCAGCCCCTGCAGCCTTCATTTCTGGAATAAATTTGTTTGCTTGTTTAATAATATCCTTGGTAATGACCTTACCAGTAAGATTATCCTTGTCCCATTGCATAATTTGTGGTGGTGCAAAACCAATAACCCCAACCTTAATTGTTGCATCATTACCTTCTCCATCTTTAATCGTTTTGTTAATGATTTTGTATGGAGTGAAGTAGTTTACATCATTTTCAGGGTTGCCATCTTTATCATCGTGATAAATATTAGCGTTTACAATCGGGAACGCCGCTTCTTCAAGGACATTGTCTAAGTAATCTAATCCATAATTGAATTCATGGTTACCAACAATTCCACCATCATATTCTAAATAATTCATCGCTCGTAAAATTGGGTGTGTGTCATCTTGTCCTAACGGTTTAATTCTATTTACATAGTCAGCTAGAGGGTTCCCTTGAATCAAGTCCCCGGCATCAAAAAGCATCGAGTTACTAACTTCTGACCTTGCCTGTTGTATTAAGGTAGCTGTTTTTGCTAACCCATAGTTAATATTTGTTGCTGTATCTTGGTAATAATCATATGGCATGATATTTGAATGGAGGTCAGTAGTTTCTAAGATTCTTAGTGTGGCAGTGCTTCCTGAAGTTATGTCCGCAGCTTTTACATTATAAGGACTTGCTGGTAATACAATTGTACTAAGTATTATTGCTGTTGCTGTTAATCTACTAAGTTTACTTAAATTCTTTTTCTTCATACGCCTTTTCACCTATCCTTTAGATTTATTCATCTACTAAATAACCCAGGCTACAAACTTATGTATTTGTTATCCTCCCCTTTTCTAATACCAGACAAAAAAAGAGTCTGAATCTTTCTAGTATTCATACCCTTTTATTATAACGTTCTAAATCAAGAACAAAAATGCGCCTTACTTACTATTTTTGTACGATTTTTTAGAAATAAAAAAAGTCTAGTCAAATAAGACCAGACTAAACATTTTTTCTATAAATTGGGTCATCCGCTCGTTGCGCCGCTAATTCGTCCTTCGTATAGATCATCCGCATTGGATTTCCACCAACAAACGACCCTGGTGGGACGTCCTTATGGACTAGAGTTCCAGCTGAAACAATCGCCCCATCTCCGATTGAGATCCCGGGCAGAATTGTCGAATTGGCTCCAATCATCACTTCACTGCCAATGACAACTTGGCCAAGCCGGTACTCTTTAATCAAATACTCATGGGCCAGAATAGTTGTGTTGTAGCCGATAACCGTATTGCGACCGACGCTAATCTTTTCCGGAAACATCACGTCGAGCATAACCATAAGGGCGAAGGACGTTTGCTCGCCCACTTTCATCCCAAGAAATGTTCGGTAAAGCCAATTCTTCATCCCCAAAAATGGCGTATAACGGGCCATCTGAATCACAATGAAATTTTTGACAACCTTCCAAAAAGGTACGGTCTTGTAAACATGCCATAAGGAATTTGCACCTTCAACAGGATGACGGGTCGTATTTCTCATACACTCACTCCCCAAGAATGGTTAATAAGTCAGCCATGTTTTCCAACATATAATCTGGTTCGAATTTTGCCACGTATTCTCTGCCTTTAATCGACCAAGCGACACCAGCCGTGGTTGTGCCTGCATTTTTTCCAGCCAGAATGTCATGGAAATTATCGCCGACCATAATCGTTTCCGCAGGTGTTGAACCCAGCTGCTTCAAAGCATTAAAAATCGGTTCAGGGTCAGGCTTCACATTTTTTACATGATCACTCGCAACAATTACTTCAAAAAATTCAGCAAGATTCATCAAGTGCAAGCCCTTTAAAGTCATATCAAGACGTTTTGTCGTGACGACACCGAGCTTATATCCCTGCTCCTTTAATGTCCGCACTGTTTCTAAGACGCCCGTAAATTCTTTGACAAGCTCATCATGGTTAGCGAAGTTATAGGTGCGATATTCTAAAACCATCTCCTCAACCTGATCGGGGTTGATGCTCCCAAACGCATCTTGCAGAGTAGGTCCAAGAAATGGTAACACATCCTCGCGCTTGTACTTGCTTGGATAATATTTTTCAAACGTGTGCAAGTAGGTCGTAATAATCAATTCATTTGTATCAATTAATGTCCCATCTAGATCAAAGAGAACTGTCGTAATTTTGTTTGTCATTGATTGCTTCCTCTCTTCTTACAAGCCCCGAGCGTTTCCAAATGGTCCCAACAACCAAGGTTAACACAATTGCCACACCTAGCCTGATCAAAAACAACGGCCAGACAGGAATGCCAAGCGGGATAAAGATTAATGTATCCTCGACAATTGCATGGCATGCCATTAGAAAAATAAATGCAAGGGTAATATCCTTTTTGCTGACGCCATCTTCTTTAACCGCTTGGAGCATGACACCCGCTCCATAGGCTAGGCCAAACAATAAGCCTGCTGCCATCGTCGTCGAGGTGTTCTCATTCATTCCCAGTGTTTTTGTGACCGGAGCCAACCCTTTTGAAAATTTACTTAACCATTGGATATCTTTTAATATTTGGATAACTACCATAAGCGGTATAACAATCATTGCTAGCTGCAAGATGCCTAGCCCTGCTTTTTGGATTGCTTCTACTAAAATCGCACCAACACCGGTGGCATTTTCTATCGTTGGCTGGATCATGCCATACACAGCCCTCTCGCCGCCCCCATGCCAGACAAGATTAATAACCACGGCTGATATGAGGGCTAATCCCAACCTGGTAGTTAGGACCACCCACAGTTTCACGCCCGCTTTCATGGCAACGCCGGATTCTACAAATAAATTATGTGAAAATGAAAGCATCACGGCGATTATAAACACTTCTTTTACCGAAAAATCAAGCGTTAGAATGGCGCCAATCGCCGCATAAAGATTGAGAAAATTCCCAAGAACAAGCACAATAGCAGCATCACCAGGTAAGCCGATTAGCTTCATCAGCGGGGAAATCATGTTAATTGCCCATGATAAAAATGGTGTATACTGCAGCAAGGATACAATCAGGGTAACTGGAAAAATTATCTTCCCTAGTATCCATGTTGTCTTAAAGCCAACCAGTAACCCTTTTTTTAATGTGCTTAGTAGCATATCCTCAAAACTCCTCAAAGCTAAATTCTTGTTAATGATAAAAATAGTGAATTTTACCGCTATTTACTGTAAAAATGATTGACCTTACTTGCAACCAAATTATACTTATGATTTGCCCCAACTACTTACAACAATCTTTTAACTACTTAACCCCTTTTTTGGATTTCTTACGAGAAACAACTTCTTTATCCAAATAACGAGCTTCCGAGAGTTTCATTTTCCGCCGATAAAGCAGAATTGCTACCGCGCCGATAACCAAGCCAATTGAAATCGTTTGTGCCATGCGTAGAAAGCCCAGCATTAAACTATCCGTCCGCATACCCTCCACGAAAAATCGGCCAACCGAATACCAAATTACGTAAGTTAGGAAGATCTCTCCACTGCGCAAATTTACACGCCGTAGCAATAGTAATAAGAAGAAGCCGGCAAAATTCCAAAGTGATTCATAAAGGAACGTTGGATGATAGTAGCTACCGTCGATAAACATTTGATTAATAATAAAATCTGGTAAATACAAGCCTTCAAGGAAAGATCTTGTTACTTCTCCACCATGGGCTTCCTGATTTATGAAATTTCCCCAGCGGCCAATTGCTTGACCGAGAATGATACTTGGTGCCGCAATGTCGGCGATTTTCCAAAAAGAGATCTTACGTTTTTTCGCAAAAATATAGGTCGTAATCACAGCACCAATCAGTGCACCGTGAATAGCTAATCCGCCATTCCAAATTTGCAAGATGTCCCCTGGATGTTGGGCATAATAACCCCATTCAAAAATCACATAATAAAGCCGCGCTGAAATAATCGCAATTGGAATTGCCCAAATCATTAAATCCGCAAACGTATCTTTTTTAAGCCCTCTGCGGTTCTCTTCCTTTATTGCAAGGTATAAGGCAAGGGCAAGTCCTAAACCAATAATAATTCCATACCAGTGCACCGCGATAGGCCCAAGTGAGAAAGCAACCGGATTAATCGGTTCAAACGTTTGGTTCATCTCTATCTCCTCTTTCCTTACATTTCATCATGGTCCACGTCTTCGATGACATCGGACAGACGCTCAGAAAATTGCTGCGCAGCATTCACACCCATCTTTTTTAGTCGGTAATTCATCGCCGCGACCTCAATAATAACTGCAAGGTTTCGCCCTGGACGAACAGGAACAGTCATCTTGGTAACCTCTGTGTCAATAATTCTCATTTTCTCTTCATCCAAACCGAGACGGTCATACTGTTTCTTTGAATCCCAAATTTCTAGATTCATTACGAGCGTGATGCGCTTATTACTGCGAACCGCACCTGCTCCGAAAAGAGTCATCACATTAATAATCCCTAAGCCACGGATTTCTAATAAATGCTCGATTAATGCCGGTGAAGTTCCAACTAACGTATCCTGGTCTTCCTGGCGAATTTCCACACAATCATCCGCGATTAGACGGTGACCACGCTTGACCAATTCTAATGCCGTTTCGCTTTTACCAACGCCACTTTTTCCGGTAATTAATAAACCAATTCCATACACATCCACCAAGACACCATGGACCGCAGTTGTTGGGGCAAGTTTACTTTCTAAGTAATTTGTTAAGCGGCTGGAGAAACGGGTTGTTTTCATGCTCGATCGTAACACGGGTACAGACTCGCGTTCAGCAGCTTCGATTAATTCAACTGGCACCTCGAGATTTCTAGTGATAATGATTGCCGGGGTGATATCGGTGCACAAACGTTCCATTCTTGAAATGCGTTCACCCTCCGGAAGTTCCTCGAAAAATGAAAGTTCGGTTTTCCCTAAAAGCTGGATTCGTTCGGCCGGATAAAATTCAAAATAACCAGCGATTTCAATTCCTGGCCGGGATATATCACTTGTTGTGATTGGACGATTAATACCCTCTTCACCGCTAATCAATTCAAGCTGGAATTTTTCAAATATATCTTTTGTACGTACTTTTGGCAAGTAGCTTCCTCCTTTACTGGAAAAGCGTAAGGCACCCGTCTGTTGGCATGTGACAAATGAACTGGGTGGCGCCTTGTGCTAGACAGTAATAAAATTTTAAAACATACTGAAAATTATACTAAAAAATCCATTTCCACTTATTTTAGCATTTTTTGACGAAGAACTATACTGATACCTTTTAGAAATTTTTAAGTGCACGCGTATCTCCGCCCCCGAGTGGTTTGCCCAACCGAAAAAGGCGCACACCCTGATTACTGGTGCACGCCAAGTCATTATTTTTTTGATTCCCTTGCAGGTCGAAGAATTGTTTTTTGAATAATTACATTTACAAGTGACATCAACACCGCAAAAAAGAGTGCCATGCCAAAGCCATTTATCTCAAACGCATCGCCCATCAACCAATCGGTTAGCTCAAGTGTAATCGCATTGATGACAAACAGGAACAAGCCCATGGTTATGACCGTCACTGGCAAGGTGAACAAAATCAAGAGTGGCCGGACCAAAACATTTAAGATGGATAATAAAATGCTCGCCTGAAGTGCGGCCATATATCCAGTAAGTACAAAGTTTTCGTGGAAATAGCCTGCAAGTGCCATAAACAAAACTGCATTAATCAAACAGCCAATCAGCCATCTCATTTTTACCAATCTCCTATTTATTATTCTTGTGATTTATGAATCGCAATCGAGCCGGTTTTTGTATCTGCATAGATTCTTAACATTTTATCAGGATGATTGACCGATTGGAAGCGCAATGATTTTTGAATCATTTCGCTTTTCTCTTCTAGAACTTGGATACCGACAAGCTTGACATTAAAGCCGCCGAGATTGGTTTTTAGCTCACCATTGACTGGGGCCCCTTCTGGGATAAACAAGTCAATGCCCCCAGTTGTCGCTTTTGCTTGAATCAATTCACCACGATTTCCAATCAGGTTTACAGTTATATTTCCATTAAAGGATTGTGCTTCTAGCTTCTTATAATCCCCATCTACCTTAATTGCACCATTAATCGTTTCGGCTTCAAGGGTATCAAGGACACTAGCGGTAACCTTAATTTTCCCATTCGCGGTTTCAATTTCCGCCTTGTTCCCGGTTACCCGGTCGAGGTTTATTTCTCCATTGGCGGTTTTCATACGAAGATCGAATACGTTAAGTTCATTCCCCGAAATGGGCCCGTTAAACATGCGGACGCGGATTCGTTCATACTCAGATCTCGGTACATAGACAATCGCATCGACCTTCATCCATTTTTGCTGCGTCATAAACCGTAATTTTCCTTCTTCCACTGAAAAAAGTACATCTCTTAAAAAGTTTTGGCGTGCTTGATCTGCGTTTTCAACCCTGTAAACCTTAGCCTGACACTCAATTCTTACGTCCGGTTGGTCCCAGGCAGCAACCTTCAACGACCCATTGGC
>JAIMAD010000088.1 GCA_023512145.1 Bacillus sp. (in: firmicutes)
GTCTCTACACCGGCTAATTCCCCTGCCATAAAATTAAAAGTTTCAGCAAGCTCCCCAATTTCATCCTTTGATTCGACTCTAACGCGTTGTTCGAAATCACCCTCCGCAATCGATTTTGCTACCTTGCTCATCTTTTTTAAGGGTGTGGTGATTCGCTTCGAAATGATAAAAATCATACATGCCACAACAATGATTGTTGCTAGACAGGCAATCAGAAAGAGAATACTTCCACTTTGAAAATCCTCGTCAACGTTAGATACGACAATGATTATTGCCTTTTCCTGATTTGCATTTTCAAGTGGTAGAGCAGCTAGAGAAGCCCGTTTATGATTTCCCATTTTAAAGGTAGTTCTTTCTTCCTGTCCGGCTAACACTTTTTTTACGATACTCTCTTCAACCGTAAATCCTGTAAATCTTTTTCCAGCTTTATAAAGAAGTTCTCCATCCTTACTATAAAAATAATAGCTGATGTTTTGTCCATTACCAGACCCAATCAAGTCAAAAGTTGACTTTTTCATCGCTTGACTCCAGCCCTCTTCGGTTGCCTTGTTCAAGACATCTTTCACCTTGTCGACATGCACATTAATGTTTTGGGTATGACTTGCATCAATATCTTTTTTAAAAATAACGTAGGAAATAGTTGTAAATAACAAAAATGAAATTAACATAATGCCAATAAAGGTGAAAAATAACTTTCCAAAGATTGTTGACGATTTAAACATCTTTGTTCACCTCAAATTTATAGCCTACTCCCCAGATTGTTTTGAGATTCCAAGTTGGTTGCAATGGAAATTTCTCGCGAATCCGCTTGATATGGACATCAACGGTTCGCGGATCTCCTTCATGACCGTAACCCCAAATTTCATCTACTAGCTGTTGCCTAGTAAACACCTGGTTGGGACGGGAGGCTAGAAAATAAAAGAGAGATATTTCTTTTAGCGGCATATCAATATCAACACCGTTAAAAATCACCGTATATTCGCTTAGATTAATCGTTAAGGAGGGGTATTCAACAATTTTCGGCTCTTCTACCTGTGGGTTGGTCCTTTTTAAAACTGCTTTAATTCGAGCCATTAATTCGTCAGGTTCAAATGGCTTAATGACATAGTCGTCTACACCTATTTCAAACCCTTTTAACCGATCATATATTTCTCCTCTGGCCGTTAACATGATAATCGGAGTTTTGTAATCCATCCTAATATGTTTACAGACCTCCCAGCCGTCCATGATTGGCATCATTAGATCAAGAATAACTAAATCAGGTAATTGTTGGTAAAAATTATCTAGTCCAGTTTCTCCATTATATGCAAGTTTCATCTGAAAGCCGTTCTTTTCCCCGTATAAGCGGAGGAGTTCACAAATATATGGATCATCTTCGATTACGAGTATTTTCTTTCTAGCCATTTTTTCATTTCACTTCCTGTACAGTATCGAGAACTTTGCATGACCCCCTGACTCTTTACTTCAGTGGTGGTCTATAGTTGAACACAATTTATTTCGTCTTTTTTTATTATAATATCTCTTAATAAAATAGTATGAAACGATGGAGATAAGAACGATTAATACTAAGAAGAACTGCGCCCAATTCCCTGCTAAGAATCCTGCCTGAACAAGTGATAACACAAGAAAATAACCTGCATTTCCAATGGCTGTTCCTAATAGGAATTGAATGAATACAATAGAGCTTATACCAGAAACAACGTTAATAATATTTGAAGGAACAAACGGAAAAATTCTCACTTGAAAAACATACCATAAACCCTTTTGCTCAAGTTTGTTTAACAAGCTTGGATTAAATTTTTTCCTCACTCTATCTTTGAGTCCAAAACGAATTCCAATAAAAACGAGAACAGATGCTAGTATACTTGTAACCCAACTCCACATAAATCCGAAGTGAAATCCAAATAGAGTATTATTCACTGTAATAACTAGAAAGAGTGGGATGATAGAAAGCGTATTTTGAATGAGCATTAATGCTAGAGTAAACAAAAGTAAAAAAAAGATATTTTCCTTCAAAAAAGATGAAATAGTTTCGGTATCGCCAATCCAGATTGCATTGATCAATTCAGTATTGAAAAACAAAAATATGATTATCGAAATGGCAAAGATAAAAAACAAGCCATTTATCAATGTTTTCAACCTATTTCATCCTCCTTTCTGGTAAACATTTGAGGTAAACAAAAATAAAGTCCGGACATTCGCAAAAAATATTACAGAAAAACCCTCTTACCCTACTATTCCTATTTTACCAAATAAATGTAATTGTCTCCCGTTAATTTAACCAATTAAGACAATTTTTCAGACTACTTCGAGTTTTTTAAGACGTGACTATTTTTAGTGAAATAATCCCAGCCTGACCAAACAGTAAAAAACAATGCAATCCATAGGGCTAGTAGATCAAATCGAAAGGGAATCAGGGCAAAAATAATATTGTGCAACAAAAGGGATGAAATGGCGATAATTTGCATCCATGTTTTAACTTTCCCAAGCATATTCGCCGCGACAATCTCCCCTTCCCCAGCTAGCAGAAGACGGAGACCAGTTACAGCAAATTCTCTGCTGATAATAATGATTACGATCCAGGAGGAAGCATAGCCAAGTTCAACTAATACGATAAGTGCTGCCGAAACAAGCAGCTTATCTGCAAGTGGATCGAGGAATTTCCCCATATTAGTTATAAGATTATATTTACGTGCATAATAACCATCTATCCCATCGGTGACGGCGGCTAAAATAAAGATTAATGCCCCTACAAAATGGGTAACAGGTAGGTCTGCCCCGAGCAAATGCATAGTACCCCACTTAAAAGGTACAAGCATAACTAACAAGAATATAGGAATTAAAAAAATTCTCGAAATGGTTATTTTATTAGGTAGATTCATCATTTTACTCCTTATACGCCAGTAGTAACAAGCAAATTCTAGCTTGTTTTTACTATGTTAATTGTTGTTTATTTTCGCATTAAAAGTAATCAGACTGGCTTATTCATACCTTAATGATTCCATCGGATCCAACTTTGCAGCTTTTGCGGATGGCAACAAACCGGCAATGATACTAATAATGGTGCTAGTGGCAATTCCGAAGAGCATGTTTCCTACCGTAAGATTGATGAGTTCGACACCAAAACTGTTCATCAATACCTTGTTTAATAGAAAACTGATGACTACTGCAGCAAATACAGCAATTAAGCCGCTGAATAAACCCAAGAGGGCAGCTTCAGAGAAGAAGATTCGTTTGATATCCTTCTTTCTAGCACCAATCGCCCGCAGGATTCCAATCTCCCTCGTCCGCTCAACCACACTAATATAGAGAACAACTAAAATCATGATTCCTGAAACAAGTAGTGAGATTCCAGCAATGCCAGCGAGTACCGTTGTTGCAATATTTAAGTAGGTTGTCACCTGCTCCAGAATCTTAGCTGTACTTGAACTTGTATAATCTAACTTTTCTAACTTCGATTTTATAGTGTTAACATTGTCGCGGTTATCGGCATAGGCATTTATCTGAAGTGGAATTAACATCAGCTTTTGGCTACTATACGTGTTTTCTAATGTCGAGTAAGGGATATATGCGCTTGGATTGCTTGGTGGGAACGTTTCCTCTTGTTCAGAAACCCCTGAAACCATTAATTCCTTTTCAAGAATAACTGGTTTATTATTATCATCGATTTCATTTACATAAACAGTAATTTTTTGACCAATTAACGTTTTATACGTTTTATCACTTGTTAAAGATTTTGCTTGTTCCGCTGTTAAAAGAATTTCATTTTCGTTGGGGAGATTTCCAGCTTTAAGTATTTCTTTATCAACAGACTTTGTGATTGTTGAAAGTTGTTCGATATCTGTTCGTTTACCATCAAATAAGGCGCTGCTTTTTCTATTTAGCGATGATACTTTTTCAATACTGCTCACATGTTTGATGGTTTTTATTTTATCAATATCCACTTGTGTGATTGGGTCCATTTCTAGCTGCGTTTCACTGCCTGGATGTTCCAGTTTAGCTTCTTCCCCTTTTACCGGCTTCGTGATGTCAATCATTAAGGGATTTAAACTCGCGTTGATTTCATCGTTGATATAGTTAGTAACTCCGCTCCCTAGGGATAACATTAACACGACACTTAGGATCCCGATTGAACCTCCTAATGCAACAAGGATATTTCGTTTTGCTTTTAATTTCATATTTTTCAAGGCTAGTTTAAAGGAAGATACGAAACTAAGCGTTTTTGATTTATTTTCTTTCCTATTAGCTGTGGTTTGATAGCTTTCTTTTAGTTTTAGATCATCTTTAATACAACCGTCCTCAATATGAACAATTCTACTTCCGCGGTCAGCAACCTTTTGCGAATGTGTGACGGCAATGATTAGCATGCCCTTTTTGGCAATGTTATCTAATAGCGTTAATATTTGCTCGCTCGTCCCTTGGTCTAAAGAGCCTGTCGGTTCATCTGCTAAGATAATTTCCGGATCATTCGCTAGAGCACGAGCGATTGCGACACGTTGCTTTTGACCTCCTGAAAGCTGATTTGGTTTTTTCGTCATCTGATCTTCCAAACCAACTTCTATCAAAATTTCCAGTGCTCGTTTATTTCTTTCCTTTTCACTTTGAGCTGTCATTTGCATGGCAATCGTTACATTTTCTAAGACAGATAAATGAGGAATTAAATTAAAGCTTTGGAACACAAAGCCAATTTTATTTTTTCGATAATCATCAATTTCAGTCTCTTTCATCTCTTTTAAACTTTTACCTTGGACAATTACATCAC
Organism: Bacillus sp. (in: firmicutes); assembly: GCA_023512145.1. Classification (GTDB taxonomy): domain Bacteria; phylum Bacillota; class Bacilli; order Bacillales; family Cytobacillaceae; genus Neobacillus. The sequence goes on from JAIMAD010000088.1 coordinate 4,763, forward strand.
CTTCGAAATCTGAATCCATTCCACCAATAATATTCATTAACGTGGATTTTCCGCATCCTGACTCACCAAGAATAGAGACAAATTCACCATTTTCAAAGTCTAGATTTACATCATGAAGGACCTTCACTTTTTCGTTACCATAGAGTGTATAAGACTTTTTAACTTTTTTTAATTCTAATAGTTTCATTTTGTTTCGCTCCACATCATGTTTAATAAGGATTCTAAGCTCTTGTAGCACTAAGCTCATTTAAAATTATATCACGCGATTATGAACTTAAAATGAACAAACCACTGATTAATTAAGGAAGAAGGTTGTCACAATTTGTAGACGATGTTATGAATGGTTAACTAGGATTTATTTGTAATTATTAACTCGAATCGTTCCTTCTCTGATTGTTGTTTTCAAAGCCTATTAATGATTGACTGGAAAAATATTCAGTGATACTATAACAATTGTAAAAAAATGATTTTTTTAGACAAGAAAAACAATCTATTAATTTCCTAAACACTTCCTATATAACAACGATTCAAGAAATGAATATGAAAGCGCAGGAGGACACGCATTGTCTACTAATCATAAGAATTCGGGATCTGCTCATGACAGAAATAACCACAGTCTCTTAGCTGATTGCGAAAACTGTTTTGGCTTATGTTGTGTCGCGTTGCCCTTTGCTGCTTCGTCAGACTTCGCGTTGGACAAAGACGCCGGAACTCCTTGCCAAAACCTGCAACCAGACTTCCGTTGTGGAATTCATATGAGCCTTAGGCAGCGGGGTTTTCGAGGTTGCACTGTTTATGACTGCTTTGGCGCGGGGCAAAAAGTTTCCCAAGTTACCTTCAACGGGCACGACTGGCGGGAAGCCCCAGGATCTGCGAAGCAAATGTTCGAGGTGTTCCCGATTATTCGGCAACTCCATGAGATGCTCTGGTATCTGACAGAAGCACGAACGTTGAAAGCAGCACGTCAAATCCACGGAGCGCTCAGCATCGCTCTCGACGAGACGAAACGCCTAACCCTTCTAAGTCCCGATTCTCTTATGAAACTGGACGTGGCCGCACACCGAGCAGATATTAATGAGCTGCTCCTACATTCCAGCGAACTCGTGCGAGTTGAAGTCCGACGCAAGCAGGCAGAACACCCAAGGGACCAGAAGACTCACGGCCGAGGAGCCGATCTTATCGGTGCCAATCTTAAAGGAGCCGACCTCAGGGGCGCAAACTTAAGAGGAGCCTACCTTATTGCCGCTGACCTCCGAGGAGCCGACCTCAGAATGGCTGACCTTATCGGTGCTGATTTCCGAGATGCTGACATAAGAGGGGCGGATCTTACCGGGAGTATCTTTCTCACCCAAGCCCAGATCAATGCGGCGAAGGGCGATGCTGACACAAAGTTATCGCCATCGCTTACTCGCCCATCGCACTGGTCTACCTTCCAAGCTTAAATGAATCCTACCCTCTCTATGTTTAAATGGGAGTGTGGGATTTTTAATACTAAAAATATCCTGTTGTCAGGCACATTGCCAAATAAAAAATCGACAGAATAGGCAAGACCTGAGTGGCCAACCTATTTTGTCGATTACGTATTTAATGATGAACTGGAATGAAATAACCCTTTTTTTAGCTTTTCTAAGGCATGCTTCTGCGTACGACTTACTGTAATCTGAGAGATTTCTAACCGATAAGCAATAATCCGTTGGGACTCCCCTTCGAACAAATTCAGATGAAGGATTCGCTTTTCTAATTCACTAAGCTCGGACCATGCTTGGCTAACATCCAGCCGAAGCTCAAGCGCTTGATATTCATCGACTTCTGTCCCAATCACTTCCAACAGGGTTAACTCCCCTTGCCCATCGCTGAGTGGAGCATCAAGCGAGGCAATGTGGGACATTAGTTTAGAAGGTCGTCCTAGATGTTTCTGACCCACCCTTGCCCTCTCCTTTCCTTCAGAGATTGTCTATATATAGTTTGTTTTTTAGTAAGGCTGTTTTCGCATAGATTGTTGTTTTTCAAATCACTATCTAAACCCATACTAATTAAAGTAAGGGGCATCTTTTCAAAAAAATTGTACCTATCCACTAGTAAATTTGTATTTTGTTTCTATATTTAGGTTGAAGAACAACAAAGCTTATGAGCATGGCTTTATTAAAATCGAACTAGTCAATGTATACTCTATCTATTTTTCCTCTTCGTATTGAACAGGATCAGGAATTTCACCATCTTCGGATACGTCTTTATTTGTTTTCATTGACTCCATTTCCTTACCAAGTCGCTTCATTTCCTCTTCATTCTGAACCATCGAACTATTATAATCTGGTTCTTTTGGAAGGGGTTTCACTTTTTTGCCTACTATACTTCTTAAATAATCGGCAATTTCATGTAGTTTGCTTTCCACTGCCATCTTGACAGGTTGGGGAATCCTTTTTTCACCATACAAGAGGGGTTTTCCAAGTTTAGCCTGATTCGGCTGTTTTTGGTATTGATCAACTGGAATCTCTAACCAATAGATTGATTCAGTGGAAGAATCTCGTAATGCCACCTTGTACTTTAATGATTTTCCAAAACCAATTTTTGTGAATCCTTGACTTTTCAAAATTGAATGTACCCACGATAATGGTTTCTTTTCAAATACGAGAGTGTTTTCTTTCATTTTCATCACATCTCCTTCGTTTTTTAAAATTACTGTTTGTCAATTTTTCCATATATACCCTTGAAATCAGAAAACAAATCATAATTTAACCATATGATTTCATACTTGTTAACTCTTTACCCGTTTTTTTCAGGTATGAAACATATATTCAATTCATCCCATGCCCTTGCCAAGACAGAAAAAAACCTAGATATCCTTATGAGAAGGATTCCAGGCATTTGTAACTGTTGCCTTATTTTCATTTCGTTTCACCCAAGGATTCACATTGTGCCTGCTATTCATTTTTATCTGAAGGAGCATGTAACGATTAATTAGTACATCGAGATTCTTCGATTTTTGGAGCAACACAGGATCGCTCAGACACAAATGACCATGACTAGCCTGATACAAATCATTCCTGGCCCTTGCAATTTTAACTAAGAGTCTTTCGAGTAATTTACTCAACTTCAGATCACTTCCTGACTTCTATGAGCCACTTTTTTGCACCTGTATCCCAATCACTCCAGCGGAAGAATGGGGCTTGTCTTATTCTAGCTGAAAAATATGCCATCTTTCGCTGATAGCCTACTGAATCAATACATCCCCGGTGGATAATAATGAATTAAAGAATCATAATTATCTCCATCGTATTGTGTTCCACCCCATGCAATCACTACAATCTTGTCTTCCTCTAATGAGGTTTCAAGTTGCTCCGTTTTTGATTCTGAAAAGCCCATTGATTTCAACTTGGCTCGTAGTTGCTCTCCTCGGGATCGAAAAATATTCGCAATGGCGATTCCAAATCCTTCCTCTGCTATACCGATCTTCTCAGCATTCGTTTCTTCCGCTACGCGGTTCGTGCGGTCTTTATCATACGCCAACACATAAATATTATCTTCACTATATCCTTCAGATAGAAATTTCACCACTTGGACTTTTGTTTCATTCACAGTGTCAACTGTTATTACTTTCGTTTCCAATGTTCTCATATAAATTCCTCCTCGTAAATAAGGTGTGGATAAATACGATCCGTTTAATTCTTGAATTCGTCTTGCTAATTCATTATTACCCGTTTATCTAACAATTGAAACAAAACAACCGTTGGTGTGACACCCTTATTTATTGGTATTTAAAATGAGAAGTCCTACTAACTTCATTTAATCAATACCAACTAGTTTACTTCTTCTCTCAAGCAATACTACATCACGCCAAACGCCATTCATTTTCCCGATATTTTCCCTAAGACCAACTTCTCGAAAACCAAATTTATGATGTAATTTTAGACTAGAGATATTTTCTGGAAAAACCCCTGATTGCAGCGTCCATATTCCTTTGTGTTCACTAACATTAATAAGGTTATTTAATAATTTACTACCTATACCCGTACCTTTTACATGCTTACTAACATAAACACTTACCTCAGCCACGCCGGAATATACACATCTACTAGAAATTGGACTTACCGCTGTCCAACCGACAACTTTACCTTCTGTACGTGCTACGAATCTACAATCTACTAAATGCCCCTGATCCCAGTTCTCCCATGATGGTGCATCGGTTTGAAATGTTGCGTTTCCTGACGCTATTCCTTCTAGAAAAACAGATTTTACCTCTTCCCAATCCCCTGATACCATTTCGGTAATCCTCAGTCCATTACACATTTGCATCCGTCCTCCATTTCTAATTCTCTAGTAAATTAGTGGGGTTCAACCTAGAAAAAATAGGTACACAAAATTAAACGGCAAAAGAAATCTGCCGTTTAATTAATACAGGGCATTTGAGAAACCCATGCTAACATTTTCCCTTTAAATGTAGAAGAAAAACGTGTCTCGATTATTTTTCAGCTTTTATGATCGCCGAAACAATAAATTCTTCCACTTTATGTTCTGGTGCCCATTCTTTAATGAACTCTTTTGAATCATCTTTTGGAATGATTGATATGTTCTTAAATCCTGCCTGTTTCATAGATTCAGTTAACGCTTCAATTGTCGATGCTCCTGAAATACAGCCCGAATACAAACTCATATCTGCATGTAACTCTTCAGGTAAACTTGCCGTCATTACAATATCAGAGATTGCTAAACGTCCGCCGGCCTTTAAGACACGATAGGCTTCTTGAAACACTCTGCTCTTGTTTGGTGATAAATTAATCACACAATTTGAGATGATGACATCAACGACGCTATCCGCAACGGGAAGGTTTTCGATTTCTCCTAAGCGAAACTCGACATTGTTGAATTGGCTTTTCTCAGCATTGTTTCGCGCTTTACTAATCATTTCCGGTGTCATATCCACCCCAATGACACTTCCTCTACTCCCTACTTTAGGCGCAGACAAGAAACAATCAAAGCCTCCGCCACTTCCCAGATCAAGGACCGTTTCCCCTACTTTTAAATCGGCAATCGCCTGCGGGTTTCCACAACCCAAGCCCATGTTCGCTCCGTTCGGGATGTTTTGCAATTCTTCCACAGAATAACCCATTTTTTGCGAAACCTCTTCAATCGTGCTGTTTTGATTATCTTCTGGTGTGCAACAACTCGGTGCACAGCAACTATCGTTAGTTATAACCTTTAACGCAACCCTTTTATAGTTGTCACGGATATTATTCCGAATTTGATCATCTTTTACTTCATTCATCGGCAAGCCCTCCATTTTTTAAAAGAAATACCCGGGTGTGAGATACCAGCTCAATCTTGATGGTGCCTGACACCGTGCATTACCACTTAAGGTAATATCCCAAACTTTAACAACTAGAAGTATTGTCATAGCCATTTAAGACAATACCCATTTCTCCATTATTTTCTTAGACGTCAACGGTTACCAGATTCAACTGATCTTTCATGTCGTGCTGAATTGCGACTGTTAATCCATTTATTTCTTCCAAGATATCGTTCTCTTCAGCATCTTGTAAGGCCACACCTAAATTCATGTTACAACAGCCGGCAATCCCATAAAAGCGAATGGTTGAAACGTTGTTAGCTTCCATGGCTTTCTTAATATAGTCCTTGGCTTGATCTGTCATGTTCATTTGTTATCCCCCGTTGTTAATTTTTGACTACTATTTGTTTCATCTCCAAAAGATGGTGCAACCCTGTAACCCCTTTTGGTTCGACTAAACTCCATGGCAGGATGACAACACGGCCATATGCTAATTTGTTTACCTTTTTTATCCAGTTCAGTTCTTCCTGTGCCTTTTTAACTAAGATAGGATCCTGTGTATTTGTCACATAAAAGCTTTGATTAATAACCCACCAGTGAATGGAGATATTTGCACGTTGTAAATCTTCCACTAACCGGTGCGCTTCCATTACAGGTGTCATTTCCGGTAATGTTGTAATAATTATGCTTGTATATGTGTCATTTCGAAGCTTCGGAAGTAACCCACGGACCGAGTCGGGAATCTCTCCCGATGAGCGCGAAATCTCCTTATGGTAGGTTTCAGATGCATCCAATAAGAGGAGTGTGTGGCCGGTTGGCGCTGTATCAATCACAACAATCTGATCCTTTGACTGTTCAATGACCTCAGCAAATGCCCGGAATACAGCAATTTCTTCTGTACAGGGTGATTCTAAATCTTCTTTTATAAATGCCAAGCCATCTTCATCCATCGTTTTACTTGCTTTGGTTAATACGTCATCCTTGTATTCCTGAATAACCTTTTTCGGGTCAATGCTACTTATCGTCAAATTTTCATGGAGAGCATTTCCACCAAAGGTCCAAGCAATATGTGCAGCTGGGTCTGTTGTTGTTAAATGAACCTTTTTTCCCTTTTCTGCTAAGCCTAAGGCAATAAGGGACGCTACGGTTGTTTTACCAACTCCACCTTTTCCCATCGTAAAAATGACGCGGTGCTTATTTTTTTTGTAATAATCGACAAGATCGTGAATAACTTGGTAAGAGATTTCTTCCTTTTTCACATCATGGAGAGAAACTTGAAATTGATGCTCCATCCATTGCTCCATTTGTGAAATACTCGAAATGGTAAAAGGAGCAAGCGGTAAATAAAACAATGGGTACTGCATCAATTCTTTTGGCAAGGATTCCAAGGCTCGTTGTTGTCTTTCGTATAAGACTTTCGCATAGCCATCCTCCAATGTCTTTTGTTCAAAAAGACCATTAATAATGACCTGTTGATTGGCAATACCAATCTCCTTTAATTCATTCGATGCCCTTGCTGCCTCAAGTAGTGGCGTCTCTTCAGGACGACTAACGAGCAAGAGGGTGGTTACGTTTTTATCAGCAAGCACCTTCACAGCATCACTATACATTTGCTTTTGACTTTCTAGCCCCGCTAATGGACCTAAACATGATGCACCATTTGCATTTTCTTCTAAAAATCCTGACCAAGAGGTCGGAAGCTGCAACAAACGAAGGGTATGACCAGTCGGTGCCGTATCAAAGACAATCACATCATATTCTTCGCTAATCTTAGGATCGGTTAACAGGGATGAAAATTGATTGAATGCCGCAATTTCAACAGTACAAGCACCTGACAATTGTTCTTCCATCGTTGCTAGAACAGCTGCAGGCAGTTTGCCCTTATAGGGACCGACAACACGTTCTTTGTATTCTGCAGCAGCTTGAACAGGATCCAAGTTCAAGGCATACAATTGTGTTGTTCCTTCTATTAACAGCGGGTGATTAGTCAATGTTTGCCCAAATAGATCTTGAAGGTTGGAAGCGGGGTCAGTGCTGATCAATAACACTTTTTTTCCTTGTTTCGATAGTAGCAAAGAAAGGGAACAGGCTACTGATGTTTTTCCAACTCCCCCTTTACCTGTAAAGAAGAGAAATTTCGTCTTCGGAAACCTTTCCTTCGTAAACAATTCCATTATCGTACCCCCTTTTATGGATTTAATGAAAAGTGGATGATCGGCTTTTTACTTAATTCACTAGCCACTATTCCCGTCCAAGTTTCGAACTCCTCATTTGATGGGTATTGCCCTGTCAAGGTTACTTTTCCATCGACAATAATAACCGGCAAGACCCCAGGTCCTTTCTCATTCAATAATCGATTCACTTCGCTATTATTTAAAAATTGGTCTGTATCATTAGCAAGATTGTAA
>JAIMAD010000089.1 GCA_023512145.1 Bacillus sp. (in: firmicutes)
TATTTGGATGTCCATGTGGATGGGGTGGATGCAGATTTGATAAGGGTTTGAAGGGGATGTTTTTCAACGGAAACTAGGTTAGGCCTATCTCAATTAGTCATATATTCAATGTATTCAGGTTTTCGGAAAGTTCCTGAAGCTGAATAGATGGGTAATCCCAATTCGTAATAGGTTCCCTCAATGTAATAACTATGCCCGTGCCAACGGTATAAAACACTGGTTCTGCCTCCTGGTGGAATGGTAGTACTTACAGAAATAGTGTCTGATACAGTTTGACCTACCGTAACACCAACCTGCGCTGATGCCCATTGCTTGAAGCCAAATGTTGTTGTTGCGCTACCTGTCACGGTACTTGTGACCGTCCGAGACCAAGTCCAGTAGTATGAATAGGCAGAATTATTTGTATATGTAATAATCGTACTCCAGGGGTCTGCCCAATTCCAACTACCAGACCAACCGCGCTCCCATCCCGAGAATGGTGCTGCGTTAACAGAAGTTGTAAATAACCATGTTAATGAAATGACAATAGTCAAAATAATCATACTTTTTTCATTTTTCAACCCCTCCTTTCTTTTTGCGCTATCCGCAATTATATAAGTGCTATTTTCCAGAAATAAAAATTGTTTTTCTCCGATTTATTCGCCAAATATCGTTAGTATTGAATATAAAATAACAATAGTTTTTATTAATTCCCATAAGTTTTGCATCTTTTTGTTTTAAAATGATTCTTGTAATAACATGTGGTTTTTTATTTTTTTGTATGACGAAAAGATCAATAATTCTTTTTTTAGCTGTTGTCGCGACCAAAATCTTATCATTTTTATATAATCCAATGATTGGTTGAGAAAACTTTATTGAATCAACTTTTATAGTTTTATCTATGCAGAATAAAGTAGAATTAAATGCGATCATTAAAGTTCCATTATCATCTAATTGCATTCCTTTACATTCTCCGAGACCGAATTCATTTATCTCATTATTTTTAAATGTTGATGGAGATACTATTTTAATCACCTTACCATTTAAAGCATTTATCCAAATTAATCTGACAACATCTAATATACGAGTATATAGTACAACAGTTTCATTATTTGCAGCAATAAAAGCATGTCCTTGCCTGCGAGAACCTATTGTCCACCTGGTATATAATGATTCATAATACCAATTTATTTTTCCTGAATAATTCCTACATTCAATGCGATTAATATCCGGACGGAGTAAAATAAATCGCTGTTCATCAAGAATAGCAAACATTGAAGGAGAAGTATAGGCTGTTGAAGGATTAATTAGCTTTAAAGGCTGAATCGAGCCACAGACTGTGATAAAAAATAGTGAATTACCACTTGATGGTGTAGATAACAAGACATATATGTCGCTATTTTCGGGCAGAATCTGAGTTATAGGCGATGGCATTACTGCAATCAGCTCAGGATCTGTTGGAATATTACAGCTAGGGGTTAATAATATATACAATAAAGAAATAACTGTAAGGTAATATAATACTAAATATCTATTTCTATTAATCGAAATCACCCTTTAATACTAATATTTTTTGATGAAGAGCATACTTTTGGCGAAGAGCATCAAGATATTCACAATTTAAATTGTATAATTGCTCAATCGCTTGAACAGAATTTGATTTACTTAGAATTGATTCATAAATTTCGAGTCTTTCCTTGTTAAGTTTACATCTCTGCTTAACTAATGGTGTTTGGGTCAAAATTTGTGCTGAATCAATGGTTTGATCTTCAAAATTGATATTGTATAGATTTTTGCGATCATTCCATGGTCTATATGACATATTAATATCATACAATTGAGAATTATTAAGAGATAAATTTCCATTAAAGACAAAACCTGCAAATTGATAATTCAAGGCTAAATTGAATGAAGTGTTTCCAGTAGTGGAATAAGATCCAGTAAAATTAACTTGTGGTATCTTTTCAATTTCGAGAATTTGATTTTGCAATTTGCTAATAGACTTTTGCAGTGTCATAATTTTAGATTGAATATCATTAATTCTTAATTTATCTTCAATATCTAACTCAAATGATAAAAGTTTTTCATCGTCTACAAGACTTTCAATACTATTTAAATCTGGTATTAAATCTATATCAATTCGTGAAATCAATGATTTAGTAACAGTATTGAAAAATAAAACCAGAGTTTGACGTTCATGTTCAAGATAATTAAGTGACAAAGCTGATAATTTAACTTCTTCAGCATTTAGTTGAAAAATAGGCTGCTTGTTAGTCATATCATATTTAAAATTTTCAAACAGTCTATCGAGTAATTTAATTTTTGTAAGTAATTCTATCGCAAGTAAATAATCAGATGATACTGCAATAACCATTTCGCGCAATCCTGCAATATATTTCAAATTTTCTAATTCTTTTTCGGCTAAATTATATTTATTAATAGAATTAATTTGAAACAATTGTGTAATTGGTAAGGTTAGTGAAAGATTCACTTCGTTTTTATTAATTGTAGCACAAATTTCTGGAGAATACGGTACTTTTTTCTGAGCTAGTGTAAAAATATTATCATATTTATTTTTATAGTATTCACGGGCGCTATAACAAACTATATTAAGTCTATCCATAAGTGAATGAGAAGAGTTTGAGTATGATGATTCTACAAGACAAACACAAATAATGATTGTTGAAATCTCCACATACCTTTCAAGGCAAATAGCTGTTTAGCAGGTTATATACAAATTTTTACAATAAGCTTTTGTGCTGGGTTTTTGGATGTGCACAAGTGAGAAACCCTTGCGATGACTGTCCTCTTTAGGGATCGTGATCTTTCGACTAGCTGCAAACTGAATAGCGACAGCGTTTTGAGCGTGGAATTTTGCTTAGAGTATGTGGAGATCTCAACCAACGGTGATAAAAGCGGAGCGACACTTCTTTGAAAAAGCTTTTTGAATTTTTAGGGCTTTGACTTGCATCATTATTTTCTTCATTGAAAAAAGTTGACAATCAACAATCACTGGGGGTAAGGGCTAAAATCTACGAAATAACTAGATGAGGGGGTGAGAATCAGGTTTGGTTTGTTTCATGGTAATAGCTGGAATATTGTGACTACATGGAGGGATTCAACATGTCGAGAGCTTCCCGTTCTCTGATCTGCCTAGCGCTGGTTGGGATGGCACTCTTGGGGCTCGGTTGCGTCACCCTGGGTGCTGGGCAGAAGATCGCCGTCGCTGTACAGGCTGGTGCCCCTGAACCTGCGGTCTATAAGAATTTGTCTAAGGAGTTTACTAGGCAAACGGGGATCGATATTGAATGGGTGGAGATACCACAAGAGCAGCAACACGATAAACTGTTTATGGAATTGATGTCCGGTTCGAGCGCGTATGATGCCATTGCTTTAGATCATCCTTGGGTTCCTGAATTTGCCAGTGCTGGCTTTCTAGATCCGCTTGACGAGTTGATCGATACTGAACGTGATGACTTTTACAAAACAGCTCTTCAAATTGAGACATATAATGGTAAAATATACGCTATACCACAATATACGGTAATAGTAATTATGTACTATCGTACTGATTTATTCAATAAATACCATCTCAGAATTCCAACTCTTGATAAACCCCTTAGTTGGGATGAATTTCTCACTGCTGCGCGCAAACTAACAATAGACGAAAACAAAGATGGACAACCAGAGGTATATGGGACAATTGTGATGGGAAAACGGCATCCTGTGCCGGCTCTAGCCTTTGTGGATTGGGCCAACCAAGCAGGTGGCGGAGTTTTTGACGAAAAAGGTAAAGTCATTATCAATTCTCGTGAATCGGTTAAAGCACTCCAATTTTTAGTAGATATGGTCCATAAATATAAAGTGGCGCCTCCTGGTGCAGCGGCATTTGATCATGTTGACAATCATACTTTGTTTATGCAAGGAAAGTTGGGGATGGCTATTAATTGGCAATATGCCTACAGCCTGATAAGCGACAAAACAAATTCTGCTGTTGTGGGTAAATTTGACATCTGCCTGCCGCCCAAGGATAAGATCAGTACTTCTACCGTAGGTGCTTGGGGACTTGCCATTCCAAAGACAGCAAAAAATAAAGAATCTGCGCGGAAATGGATAAAATTCATTACGAGTGCAGAACAGTTATATAGGTTACGCAAAGAATCTCTTGGGCCTGCAGTACGCAAAAGTGAATTAGCACTTTTGAAGCAAGACACCACGCTTAGTAAAGATTATATGCACGCACTCGAAGTAATGTCGGCTGCTGCTGCACAAGGAACTGTCGTGCCAAGAATTCCAGAATGGCCCCAAGTTCAAGAGTATATTGCTGAAGCTGTCTCTGATGCGATCGCTAGAAATAAAACCCCCAAACAGGCCCTCGATCTTTGTGCACAGCGTATTGCCGAATACCTAAAGAATAAACATTAAATCAATATCTGCCGGTGGCTGGCAGTCCTATATTATGTGAAATAGGGCTGCCAGCCCCTCGCTGAATTAGTGTTTATATATAATTGTTGGCAATATATGATCAGAACTAGCCTTTACTAGTGATCGTAGGTGTTGTTTCGAAACGGAGGTAAGCTTTTGGTGAAACGAATAGGATTGAGTGGCCGGATTGATCAGATGTCACCATCCATATTCGGAGTCATATTGGCGCTTCCGGCAATACTAGTACTTGGTTTAGTGATAATTTTTCCGTTATCATATAATATTATTTTAAGTTTTTCAAAAATTAACCCGACAATTGGTTCTAAATTATCATTTATCGGTTTTAAAAATTATTTAGAAATACTTTACGACCCATCTTTTTGGAATGCTTTAAAAAATACTGTCATTATCTCTTTTGTCGCAGTATTTTTTGAAATGGCCTCCGGCATGTTGCTTGCATTGATTTTAAATATGAATTTAAAATATGTTGGAGTTATTAGAACCTTATTAATGTCTCCAGTTATGATTGCTCCAGTTGTTGTTGCGTTATTATGGCGTTGGATGCTTGCGGATCAGTATGGAGTAATAAATTATTTTGCTACAGTATTTGGTTTACGCCAAATTAGATGGTTGGCACAACCATTTACTGCATTCATTTCGATCATATGGGTTGATATTTGGCAAACAACACCTTTTATAATGATGCTTCTTCTTGCTGGCCTTCAAGGTTTGCCAACTGAGCCATTTGAAGCGGCTCGTGTAGACGGCGCCTCTCCATTTCAAGTATTTAGATATATTATTTTACCGCTTTTACAGCCCGTAATTTTAGTGGCTTTAATCACAAGAACAACTGATGTATTTCGCATATTCGATACAGTATATTTACTTACAGGTGGTGGTCCTGGAAGTTCGACCGAAGTCTTAGGTACTTTTACTTATAAACAAACATTTACTTTTTTAAATTTTGGGAAAGGATCAGCTTTATCACTAATATCATTATTAATATGTGGAATAATCGGAATGTTGTATATACGACTTTTAAGTAGTAAACCAGATCGCTGATCTTTATATCTAAAGGGTGTGATGACGTCATGGTAAGTAGATATTGGAAATCATATTTTAATGTTTTAATATATATATTTTTAATAATAATAATTTTGATAACTTTGTTTCCATTTTATTGGACTTTTATGAGTTCATTTAAAAATTATGCGGAAATGTTCCGTATTCCGCCGACATTATATCCAAAATTATTTACGCTAAATAATTATATTGATGTATATCACGGGAGCTTTTTTTATTGTATTCGTAATAGCTTAATAATTGCACTTGTAAGCATGTTGATTTCAGTAATCATTGGCGTACCAGCCGCCTATTCATTTGCAAGACTTAAGTCTAGTTGGTTTATGGTTATATTTTTTATAATTCTTGCTATTCGTATGTTTCCTTCTGTTTCATTTATGTTACCAATGTATCTTATGTTTAGAGCACTTGGGTTTTATAATACTCGGTTAGCTGTTATTGCCAGCCATTTAACTTGGCAATTGCCTTTTGTTATTTGGATGTTAGAAGGATATATAAGGGATATCCCAAATGAACTTGAAGAAGCTGCACGAATTGATGGTTGTTCTCGTTGGTCTGCGATGTTAAAAGTAATACTTCCATTAGCCGCTCCCGGGCTTAGCGTTGCTGGTATTTTTGCGTTTATTATGTCTTGGAATGAATTTCCTTTTGCATTAGTGTTAACAAGTACGACTTCTGCCAAAACCGCCACTGTAAATATTGCAGAAACGATTACTAGTTACCAAATTTTTTGGGGACAGATGACTGCTTCTGGCACAATTTTTGTTTTACCAGTGTTGATATTTAGTTTATTTATTCAAAAGTACCTTATAAAAGCATTAATTTCTGGAGCAGTAAAGGGGTAATTTAAAGATATACTTTAAAGATAGGAGGAACATCATGAAAGATCAGAAACCTTCCCCCGATATATCAATGGATTTTGGTGAAAAATTTCGCTGTAAGGGACGCCCATTTTACTTAATATCAGGCGAATTTCCTTACTACCGGATGAATCCTAGTTATTGGGCTGATCGATTAGCTAAAGTTAGAGAAATGGGAATTAAGGTTTTAAGTTTCTATGTGCCCTGGCGGCTTCATATGCCAAGTCCGGAAATAATTGACTTATCCGGCAGTTTGGGGGATGGCCGACGTGATATAAAAGGGTTCACGCACCTTGCTGCATCCATGGGATTTTCTTTAATCGCTAAAGTAGGTCCTTTCATGTGTGGCGAATATCGTCGAGGTGGCATCCCTGACTGGCTGATGGAATCTTATCCGGAAGTTACTATGCGTGATTCAACAGGGCGTGAGGTTGTGTTTTTTCAAGATGGGTTGGCTTTACCGGACTTGCTTCATCCGGTTGTTATAAATTATGTAAAAATATGGTATCAAAAACTTGCTGAAGAATTATTGCTGCCATTACAACAAAAAGGTGCATTATCTGCTGTTCAAATTGAAAATGAGTTTCCTTTTAGCACCATGAGTTTGGCAGATCCATTCTCTTGGGGTTATACAGAGCATCACCAAGAGGGTTTTAGGAGTTTTCGCGCATCAAGACGGAAATGTGTAGAATCAAGTTTGCCAACACAGAATATGATGCTTTGTTCTGAGGAAGATTGGCGTATATATCGCGATTGGGTAGAATACAAAGAGGATGTTGCCGCAGAAATTCTCTCAATATACTCAAGTTTTCTCAGAAATGTTGGCGTTGAAATTCCATTTTATCATGATCTAATAATGCTTGAGAATGAATCCCCAACTAATTTTAGAAAGATGGCACGAGTATTGCCTATATGCCCTAATTTCTGGTTTGAAAAGCATCCCAAGTATGATTATGAAAACTATGCGCGGGCTATTATTCGTGCCAAACTCGCCCAAAGTGTTCAAAAAAACAGGGTGATTTATGCCTCTGAAACCAATTGGAGCTGGGGTTCAGAAGAAGAATTCTCTTTTTTGATGATGGTTATTTTACCATATTTATCTGGTTTAAACATCTATTGTGTTGTCGATGGCGATGATACAGGCAAGATTGGTGACATTCCTTTATCAAATGTGCCAGAACCTTATCCTGGTTGTGCCCCAATCGACGTTAACGGGCATCTGCGCAAAGCTTTTTATACAGTGAAACACTTAATTGAATTTTTTGAAGAAGAAAATGGAGAATGTGGCGCTGAGCTTGCAGAAGCTCATGAATTAACTAGCGTAGCTTTGTGCAATTACACTCCCTATAATTATCCCTCATT
Organism: Bacillus sp. (in: firmicutes); assembly: GCA_023512145.1. GTDB lineage: Bacteria > Bacillota > Bacilli > Bacillales > Cytobacillaceae > Neobacillus. The sequence continues at coordinate 7,710 of JAIMAD010000089.1, forward strand.
ATTAAAAAAATGGGCAAACAATAAACATGTTGAATTGGCTAATCTATTTTTCTTTCTCCCTGACATGAATTCTTGGTTAATTGGCATGGCTGAAAGATTAATAGAGACGAATATAGGGTTTGATATTATCGATCTCGAGTGCGTCAATGCGAATGAATTAGAGAGTTATGAGATTATCTTTACTCCAACATTTCGATATATGGATGAATTTATCCAAAAACATTTGATTAGTTATGTTGAAAAAGGTGGCACATTGTTTATTTTCCCAGATCTTCCTTCTTGTGATGTCGATCTTCATCCCTGTTCATTAATTAAATCGACTTTTTTCCCGGACATAGAGTTTTTTAGCCTTTTGTGTTATATAAATCTAGAATGGAAAAATTTTGGTAATATTGGTACAGTCTTATCAAACGTAAATCTAGCTCATGTGCCGAATTTTAATCTTAAACAAGGGGTTAACCAGTTTTTTAGTACTGAAGCTTTTAATTGGGATGGCACCCCAATAGGGCTATTATCCCGTTATGGTCTTGGGGAAGTCTATTGGTTTGGAGCCAAACTTTACGAGTTTCCTAAGGCAGCTAGTTTGCTTGCCTGGTTGTGCCGGAAATATAAAAAAACACCTTTAATAACCATAAAGGCCGAAACAATTGGCTGTTGTGATGATGATTTGCATGTTCGTTTGTTCGCAACCAGAAATAATAGCCATTTCATTTTTGTTATGAACCGCAGTAATCATAATTTTATAGGAGCTGTAGAAATAGTTTGTGAAAAATTACATCAAAACGTTAAATTTAATATAGAAATTCCAGCAAAAAGAGGATTAATAATTCGATATAATCACTGTGGCATTAAAAACGTATTTTATGGTTCAGAGAAAGCAAAAATTAATAATTTTTTGATAAAAAAATTGTTTTAACATTAGCTATATAATTAATTGAAAGGAGCAATTATTTTATATGAGAATCACAAAGGGATATGGTTATGAAGATGGAATTAGTTACTTTTATCCGCATAAGCTTTACGAATACCAACACGACCAAAAAACGTTAATATTAACGAGTATATTCTATGACCGCGAACCACAGCTAGGAGGTCGAGTAATCACATTTAGGGTGACATCGCCTCGAAAAGATGTTATTCGAATTACTGCCAATTATCACCGAGGCTATAAATCGGATGAGCATGGATTTCCGGTACGCAATTATTCATCCAACGTAGAAGTTTTTGACGATCAAGCCCATATAAGTTTTTTTCTGGTAACATTGAGGTAAGGTTCAATAAAGACACATGGAAAATTGATTTTTTGTCAAAAAATAGGCTAATTTGCACAACTAAGGAAGATGGTATCGGGGTAGTTCAATTAGGCACTGGTGATTTGTTTATGGCAGGCGGTTTTTCTCTGGCGGCCAACGAAAAAATCTATGGATTCGGTGAAAGATTTGGTCCATATGTCAAAAATGGTCAAAGAGTCGTCATTTGGAATGAAGACGCCGGCGCAAACACTGATATGAGTTATAAGAACATTCCATTCTATCTGAGCAGCAATGGCTATGGACTATTGGTCAACTCGAGCAAGCGCGTGGAATACGAGATCGGAACCGAAGAAATAGACATGATCAAGTTCACCGTGCCGGGCCAGGAGCTCGATCTCTATTTCATCTACGGGCCTTCCCCAAAGGAGATCCTGGAGAAATACACCTGGCTGACGGGAAGGTCGCCCAGGATCCCCAAATGGTCGTTGGGCCTCTGGTTGACCACTTCCTTCCTGCCGGCCTGCAACGAGCGGGCGGTGGAGGAGCTGGTCTCCGGGATGGAATCCAGAGGCATACCACTTTCCGTCTTCCATTTCGACAGTTACTGGATGCGCGAGCGGCACTGGTGTGATTTCACCTGGGATACGAGGGCTTTCCCCAGGCCGAAGGAGATGATCGAAGGTCTTAAGAAGAAAGGCATCAGGGTGAGCGTTTGGATCAATCCTTACATCTCCGAGCTCTCCGCGCTCTTCCCCGAAGGGGCGGCCAAGGGGTATTTCGTGAAGAGGCGTGACGGTTCCGTCTATCAGATAGATTGGTGGCAGCCCGGGATGGCCTTCGTGGACTTCACCAACCCAGAGGCCTGCAAATGGTACAAGCATCAGCTCCGGCGGCTTCTCGATATGGGTGTGGACAGCTTCAAGGCGGACTTCGGCGAGAGCCTGCCGGCGGACGCCGTCTGCCACGATGGGAGCGACGGCCAAAGGATGCACAATCTATACGCCCTCCTCTATACGCGGACCGTGTTCGAAGTGCTCGAGGAAGCGCTGGGCAAAGGCCAGGCGATCGTCTTCGCCCGTTCGGCCACGGCCGGTTCCCAAGCCTATCCCATTCACTGGGGAGGGGATTCCAAGGCGACGTATGCTTCCATGGCGGCGCAGCTCCGGGCGGGCCTCTCCTTCTGTCTCTCGGGAGGGGCGTTCTGGAGTCACGACATCGGCGGGTTCTTCGGCGAACCCAGCCCGGATCTCTACAAGCGTTGGGTCGCCTTCGGCCTGCTCTCCACGCACAGCCGGCTCCACGGGTGCGATACGCACCGCGTCCCCTGGCGCTATGATGAAGAATCCGTGGCGGTGCTGAAGAAGTTCACCGAGTTGAAGCTCCGTCTGATTCCATATATCTACAGCTTCTGCGAGGAGGCGGCCGAGAAGGGGTACCCAGTGATGCGGCCCATGCTCCTCGAGTTCCCGGAGGACGAGATCTGCCTCGGTCTCGACCGGCAGTACATGCTCGGCGACGGCCTGCTGGTGGCGCCGGTCTTCAATGCGGACGGGATCGCCTCCTATTACCTGCCCGAAGGCGTCTGGACCGATTTCTGGAGCGGGCGGAAGGTCAAGGGCGGGCGGTGGATGCAGCATTACCTAGATTACCTGCACATCCCCTTCTACATCAGGGAGAACTCCATTATCCCCCTGGGCGATCCGGCGAACTTCCCCGACGGCGATTCCCTGGCCGATCTGGAGATCCTCGTGACCGAGGTGGAGGGAGAGAAGGAGTTCGTTCTGGCCGACGGCAAGAGGAGGGTGCGGCTCGCCTGCCGGAACGAGGGAGGAGATCTGGTCTTCACCACCGGTGAACCCCTGCAGAGAGGCCGCGTAATCTTCAGCGGCTGCACAGGCTGCGAGAGGGTGCTCGGGAGCGAGGAGTGGTCGGTGAAGGACGGCCGCCTCGTGGTCGCACTCGATGGGGCGGAGATAAGGGTGGTGAGGCCTGACCGGACTTCTCCGGCTTGGCTGTCGTGAGCCCAGCCTCTTTTCGGGCCTCGGTTCTCTGACACCTCCTTATCCCGTACAGGCTGGCTTCCCGGCCAGTCTGTACGGGATTTTCATGCAACGTTCGATAGAGGGTTTGGTCTACCGACCATGGCCCGGGGCTTCGAGGAGCCTTGGTTTCGGAAGGTTATTCTTTCAAGCCGCCGGCGATCATGCCCTGGATGATGTATTTCTGAAAGAAACAAGTGATGAGCAAGGGTGGTATAATCGCGATCATCCCGCCGGTGGCGATCATGCCGTAGTCGACGAGGTGTTTACCGGTGAACTCGGAGATGGCCACGGGGATGGTCTTGGCATTTAACGTGGAGGTAAAGATTAAAGCGAAGAAGAATTCGTCCCAGGCGATCAGGAACGATAGAAGGCCGGTGGCGATAAGCCCTGGCCGGGCGATCGGCAGGAAGATGTACCAAAGGCTCTTGAACCGGCTGCATCCGTCGATGGCCGCCGCGTCCTCGAATGACTTGGGGATCGAGGCGAAGTAGCTTCGCATCACCCAGACCACGTAGGGTATGACCATGGACAGGTAGAGCAGGGTCAGGGCAGATCTGGTGTTGATCAACCCTTTGCTGCTGAGGATCATGTAAAGGGGGAAGACGATGACCACCGGCGGCATCATGTAGGTGAAGAGGAAGAGATAGAGCAAGCCGTTCCGGCCGGGGAACCGCAGCCTGGCGGTGGCGTAGGCGGCCAGCGAACCGACGCATAAGGCGATCAAGGTCACGCTGAAGGCCACGATCAGGCTATTAATCATGGAGATCTTGAAAGTATAGGCCGTGGCGTTATCCGGATTGATGAAGATATCGACATACCTGCCAAAGGTAATGCGCTTGGGAAAGAGATTAAACGGCACCGCCGTCAGATCGCGTTGGTAGAAGATGCTGGAGATAAAAAGCCAAACGAAAGGCGCGAGGGTGGCGATCGTGACGAGGACCGCCCCTGAGTATTGCAGAATGACGAAGCTCTTGCGTTTATTCATCGAACTCATCCTCGCTCTTCAACAATTTGGCATAGAAGACGGTCAGGATCAGCACGGCGAAACCTATTAGGTAGGCGATGGTCGCGGCGCCCGAGTAGTTCAGATTGGTGAAGGCTTTGAGATAGGCCTCGTAGGTCAGAACCATGGTGCCGTTCGCCGGTCCGCCCCTCGTCATGACGTAAAAGATGTCGAAGGCCTTGAACTTCTCCATGGTCCGCATGACGACGACCGCGGCAATGACCGGGCGCAGGCAGGGCAAGGTCACGCTGAAGAAACGGCGGATGGGTCCGGCTCCGTCCACCATGGCGGCCTCGTACATCGACTTGT
>JAIMAD010000090.1 GCA_023512145.1 Bacillus sp. (in: firmicutes)
GATTGTAGTTTTTCAAATCAATATCTATCTTTTCGGAAAAATTTTAACTTATTCATGAGAAAAATTTGTATTTTTGTTTTGAAATTTAGTATGAAAAATAACAAAATTAACGAGCATAATAGCCTAAGGAAACCCATTTTAAATTACCCATTTTCGGATTGCTTGTGCCACTCCATCCTCTTCGTTTGTAGCTGTGACCCAGTCAGCTGCCGTCTTAACAATGTCCTGTGCATTTCCCATCGCCACACCCAGACCCGCTTCTTTAATCATTGCCACATCATTAAGACTGTCACCAACAGCCATCACACTATCCATGTCAATTCCAAGTCGGTTGCAAACAATCCTAAGTCCTGTCGCTTTGTTAATTCCGGCCGGATTGACTTCAATATTCTGCAACGATGAATTGCTGATTTCGAATTCACCCTTTGCGTACAGCTCCTTTAGAATGGTCTCTCTTACTGCGTCATCATCCACATCAAACCCAAATTTCATCCATTCAAAGGTATGTAGATCATCTGGCATTTCATTACGCCAATTACGCTTCGTGCTGATTGCCCAATAGTTGGTTTTATGTTGTTTCGATAGCTCCCACATCCACTCAATTAACTCCGATTTGACCAGATTCCGCTCCACTAACTCCCGTTTTTCATCCCAAATTTCACTTCCATTTACTGTCACCAAGTAAGAAGAAAGCTCAAGTGAATCAGCATGTTCCCGACTTGTAATCAAAGATCGTCCCGTGCTTAGAACCACAAATATCCCCTTATTTGTTGCTGCTTTGATTTCTTTACGGTTGGCTTCAGAAATCTGTCCTTCATTATTTAAAAGTGTTCCATCCATATCAAGTGCAATTAATTTGATTTCAACATCATTTTTGAAATTATCCATCTGTAATAATTTGCTCCTTTCTGACTTTTCCTTATTAGATTATCACCAGTTGATATTATTTATTAAAAGTGATCTACAAGTTAACATAATAATTTTATATAAAAATTTTTTTAGAAAGAACTGCTCGTTGACTATACATTATTGCTGATATTGAACACGATGTAGGTTGGCAAAAATACCACCTTGCTCAATTAGCTCATCATGGCGACCATCTTCAGCAATACCTTCTTCTGTCACGACAATAACACGGTCAGCATTACGGATTGTGGCCAGCCTGTGGGCAATAATAAGTGTAGTTCTATTTTGAGCAAGCTCTGTCAATGCTTCTTGTATAACCATTTCCGTTTCTGTGTCGAGAGCGGATGTGGCTTCGTCCAATATCAAAATGGGGGGGTTTTTCAAGAACATTCGCGCAATCGCAATTCGTTGCTTTTGACCGCCTGAGAGCTTTAAGCCGCGTTCACCAATCTCGGTCTGATAGCCTTCTGGCAAGGATTCGATAAATTTTACTAGGTGGGCACGCCTTGCTGCGTCAGCAATTTCCTCAACAGTCGCAGTAAGATTTCCATAAGCGATATTTTCGAACAGTGTACCTGTAAAAAGAAACACATCTTGTTGAACAATACCAATTTGTGAACGCAATGATTTTTTGGTCATCTCACGGATATCTTTGCCATCGATAAGGATTTTCCCACTATTTACATCATAAAACCTCGGAATCAACGAACAAATTGTCGTCTTTCCTGCCCCAGATGGACCAACAAAAGCCACGGTCTCACCGGCACGAAGATCTAAATTAATATTCTCAAGCACTGAATTATGGTTTTCGTAACGAAAGGACACGTTAGCAAAAACAATATTTCCTTGTAGTGAGTCTACATCAACTGCACCCGCCCTATCCTTTACTTCAGGTTCCGAATCAATTAATTCGGTAAACCGCTTAAATCCAGCCATCCCTTTTGGGAACAATTCCATAATCGCGCTGATTTTATCCACCGGTTTTAAAAGAACATTGACATATAGGACAAAAGCAACAAGCTCTCCATACGTTAGCTGTCCTGTGAAACTTAACCATGAACCATAGACGAGGACGATAATTGTGATCAGTCTCGTCAACATATATATACCTGAGAGACTGAAGGACATAATCCAATATCCAGCTAGCTTGGAATTACGAAACATCTGATTGTTCTTTTTAAATCTAGCTATCTCAAACTCTTCATTTGTAAACGATTGAACAACACGGCTTCCTGACACGCTATCCTCCACCCGTGCATTTACATCCGCAATACTCGAGAACATTTTGCCCCACGCTTTATTCATTTTTAAATTAGTGAGGACAACCAGTAAGATTAGAAATGGAAGCACAACAATGGCAACTAATGCCAGTTTCACGTTAATGGTCAGCATAATCCAGAATGCACCAATAAAAGTCATTACAGCAATGAATACGTCCTCAGGTCCATGGTGAGCAAGTTCACCGAGATCAAAAAGATCATTGGTTATTCTACTCATAATGTGCCCTGTTTTCGTATTGTCAAAAAAACGAAACGACTGCTTTTGAACATGTTCAAACAGCTCTTGCCGCATGTCCGTTTCAATATTTATCCCGAGTTTATGACCCCAGTAATTCACAATGAATTGTAAAAAGGTACTTGTCAAATATATAAGAAAAAGTCCAATACTGACTACGACGATAGCTTTCCAATCTCCATCTGGTAGCAACTTGTCGATAAACCAACTTACTGCTAGTGGGAAGGCCAATTCTAAGAAAGCAACGACAACTGCGCTGCTGAAATCTAAAACGAATAGCTTTTTGTGCGGTCGATAATATGAAAAGAAACGTCGAATCATAGGTAATCTCCTTTTTTTCAATAATAGCAATAATAGGATTATATGAATAATAGTCGGACTATTTCAAGTTTTTTGATCCAATTTAATGCAAAAAACGCTCGGAGTATCCAAGCGCTCTTTGCTTAATTCCTATTAATGGTGATGATGTGTCCCTTTGGTCGGGTTAGTAATCGACCATTCCTCTTGCGGTACATGGAAAAATTGAATCCAGATGCTATTCAAATTTTCATCATTTTTATCGAGTATAATATCAATATCCTTATCGCTTGTAACCACTATATCATTTTCTGTTGGAGTATCGAGCATCAAATCATAATGAGCATGATCTCCGTGAACACTTGTGACGTAAACTCGGAATAGTTTACCTTGTGCTTCTTCTTTTTCCATCATCTTTTTTACTTCTTTTGCTGCATTGCGACTAATTTTGACTTTCATATTCTGTGCTCACCTCTATTTATGTATTCATAATTATTATCCCACTTTTATGCCAAAAAGACAATTTAAGTGCCGAAAAACAAATACCAGCATTTATCCATTTTACACCTGTGAGGGAAAATACTTCTGTCATATGTCCTCACATGGGCAAATCAACCGCTCCTAACTTCCCAACTTTGTATTCCTTTTCCTTTTTTTTCTTACTAATTGATAACCAATAAAGGCAACGTACAAGGGGATTGCCACGTATATAAAATAAGGGATTCGATAATGCTCATTTTTAAAGACGGTGTAGATTGCATAACCTAAAAAAAGCGTGATAATAATTCCGTATTTAGGGAGTGGGATATCCTTAAGGCTGGGAATTTTCACTGAACTTACCATCAACACACAAATCATAAAAAAAGCAATTGGCAGGATTATTTCTGGCATTTTGACATGAAATAAGGTCAAGAGTGTTAGCAACCCGCCGCCAGCAGTAATTGGAACACCGGTAAAATAAGACTTGGATGATTTTACAGCATTAATATTGAATCTGGCTAAGCGAAAGGCGCCGAATAAAGGAAAAAGACCAGCTATAGCCATCCCCGCTACCCCGTAAGTGGAAAAATATGTATAATAAGCCATCATCGCAGGGGCAACACCAAAAGTAACAATATCAGCAAGTGAGTCGAGTTCTTTACCAAAGTCACTTTCTACATTAAGCATTCTTGCAATCCGTCCATCCATACTGTCTAGCATCATTCCAATTAGAATAAGGATGGCTGCATTCTTGTAATCGCCTTGTGCTGAATACATCACCGATAAAAATCCAAAAAATAAATTTAAAAACGTAAATAGGTTAGGAATACTTTTTTTGATAATAGGTATCACTCCAAAAATAAAGATAAATTCATATGATCTCTTTCTTCCGTAGATATTTCTTATTATACCGCTTTTCTTTGTAAAATTGGAAAAATAAAATGGCTGTCGTAATCCAAAAGCCACTAGCAAAATAACCGCCGATAATATCACTTGGGTAGTGTACCCCTAAATAAATTCGACTTGTCCCAATTGCTAGGATCATGCACATACTAAATAATAGCAAAATACTTTTTCCCCAAATTTTTGGAATATGCCGCCAAAGTAAAAATGAGATAATCCCGTATACTGTAAAAGTATTCATTGCATGCCCACTTGGAAAACTGTAGCCGCCGATTTCAATTAAGCGAAGAAAATCAGGCCTAGCACGTTGAAAAATTTGCTTTAAGAGTCCATTTAGAATAACCGAACCGGTGATTCCAGCGATAAATAATAGTAATTCTAAGCGGTGATGCAGGACGTTATAGAGGAAAAACAACAGAAAAATGCTAAGAATGATGACAAATGGAGCAGACCCAATGAAAGTGAAAAATTTCATAACTTCAGTGAGAAAAGGCGATTCAAGCCCTTGAATCATACTTGTGACGGCCGTGTCAAAACGGATAATTTTCTGGTCGTTGATAAGGAGAGAGATCAAACTAAAACCACTAACACTTACAAAACTAATGATGAAGGCAATGATCATGTAGGCTCTTAATATCATGACAAAATCCTTTCATTTTAATAGGTGCCGTAAAAACAAAATAACAGAAAATTGCTGCACTGTAAAAAAAGGTAAAAGACATTTTCTCATTACCCTTTGCTCAGGCAAAGTTGGTAATGTTCGACTTTATTGACACCTTCCATCTTCTATTTTTCAATTCTAACGAACATTTTTGTCCGATGTTTTCAGCCTAGAAAATACAAACAGTTTTTGACCTGAATAATTAAACACGGTATATAACCCTGTTCCCAGTAGGACTGCAAGATTGACTCTTACATTTTCCGTGATATATGGACTGGATTTAAGCAGCCCTGTTACGATAATCTGTCCCACCCGATACGAAATGAAATAGCTGCACAAAATAACGGTCACAAAACGAATTACACTGCTGCTTATGGCACTATCACTTTTAAACGTAAAGGTCCGATTCAAATAGAAACTGACGCATGCCCCAATTGAATTGCCTATGAATGTTGATTGCCAATAAGAAAAGCCTTCGCCATGTATACACATATACATGACGGATAGACCAAAAATCGTTTTGACAATGCCGACAAGAATAAAGCGAACAAAAGAATAATTCATACCCGCTCCTACATAAGTATTTAGTAATTCTTTCCGTAGATTCAGTATGCCCTAAATTAGTTCGTTTTCCACTGTTCCATCGGTATTATCTTTCGAGAAAAACCAGCCACCTGCGGCAATACCTACTAACACAACGTAAAAGGTTACCTTCCACAAGGTGGAATGTGCAAAATCCTCACTTAAAATAGCTAGCGCTGGATGTGCAAGCGTGTAAACAGCAAGTTTCACCCCAACCCAGCCGACAATCATAAATGCTGCGATTTCCAAACCTGGTCTCTTTTCTAAAAGCGTAACAAACTGGTTTGCTGCAAAGCGCATAATGATTAGACCAATTATTCCACCAGTAAAAATAACTAAGAATTTACCGCCATCAAGTCCGCCGATATTTGGAAGTGGCGTGTCTGGAAGCACAACCGCCAATGCCACAGCTGCAAGAATAGAGTCCACCGCGAATGCAATATCCGCTAACTCAACCTTAAAAACAGTCATCCAAAAACCACTAGTTTTACGAACTTCCTTTTTCTCTATTTCGCCTACTTTTCCTTTAACAAGCTTACGGAAGATATGATTTGCCGCCATAAATAACAAATATAGTGCACCTATCGCTTGTAACTGCCACACATTGACAAGATAGGAAATCACAAATAATGATGCAAAGCGGAAGAAAAACGCCCCGACCAACCCATAAAACAATGCTTTTTTCCGTTGCTGTTCAGGAAGTGGTTTCACCATAATCGCAAGTACCAAGGCATTGTCTGCTGCCAACAGTCCTTCTAATAACACTAAGATAATTAATACCCATCCGTATTCCAATAAAAGAGCTATATCCATTAATAAATCCTCCTCAAAAATTCCATCTCTTAAAAAACTCCCTCGCGCCATAGAAATAGGCCCTTACTTTTAACAGTAAAGGCCTAAAATATACATTGAGCGACCATTTACCGCAAAGTAAAGGTCTTGCTAACAACATAAATGTTGCCAATAAAGCCGGAGAAACAAGTTCTCGTAATGACGACTTTATTGTAGCAGCTACTCCCCTTTAAAAGGAAATATTTTATTATTAATACTATAGTTTATTATAAATAATATGTCAATGGATGAGATTAGGTGTTAGCGGTACTTTTTGGTGCTCCCTTCACCTCAAATCAAATTCCATATACCTCTGTATATTTTTTCTCTAGATACTCAACAAGATAGTCAGCATTTAATTCTTCACCCGTTATTTTTACAATCAATTCATTTGGAGTGTATAGCTTACCATATTGATGAATATTCTCTTTTAACCATGCTTGTATCAGGTCAAACCTCCCCTTTTCGATATGGTTATTGAAATCTGGAAGATCTTTTTGAATCGTACGGAGAATTTGTGCTGCATAGAGATTTCCCAATGAATAGGAAGGGAAATAACCAATGCCGCCAAAAGACCAATGAACATCCTGTAGCACACCTTCACTATCAGTGCTCGGTGTAACACCAAGGTAATCTTGCATTTTTTGATTCCAGATCTCTGGAAGGTCCTTGGCTTCAATTTCCCCTCCGATTAACGACTTTTCAATTTCATACCGCATCATAATATGGAGGTTATAGGTTAATTCATCGGCTTCAACCCGGATTAAGGATGGTTCAACCGTATTAACCGCACGATAAAATTCTTCAACAGAAACACTCTCAAGCTGCTCGGGGAAATACTCTTGAAGCTTAGGGAAAAAGTAACTCCAGAATTCCTTGCTACGCCCAACCATATTTTCTAAAAATCTCGATTGTGATTCATGGATACCAAACGATGCTCCGCTTTGCAACACTGATTCTTCAAATTCAGGATTCACATGTTGCTCATAAATCCCATGACCTGCCTCATGAATGGTTCCAAATAAAGCGGAACGGACATTTCTTTCTAAATAACGGGTTGTTAACCGTACATCACCTATGGTAATAGTTTGCGCAAAGGGATGAACTGTTTCGTCCAACCGTCCTGCCTCCATATCAAACCCAATAATTGGCAAGATATAGCGATTAAATTCTTTTTGCTTTTCAATTGTAAACGATTGATCAAACACTTCTGCTTGTGTAGGCTTGCCATGTTGTTGAATCCTTACAAGAAGTTTCACACTTGATTCCCTTAATTTTGCGAATAATGGGTCAAGTCTTTTTACCGTTAAGCCAGGTTCAAATTCATCAAGCAACGCATCGTAGGGATGCTCTTCATACCCATACAGTTCAGCAAATTTCCGCTTAAAGCCAACAATTTTTTCTAAGTAAGGAAGGTATCGTGCAAAATCATTATTTTCTCTTGCTTCTTCCCAGGCGTCATTTGCTTGCGCAGTTAAGACGCTATATTCCTGAAAAAGATCTGCCGGTATGCTTTTGAATTTTTGGTAGTACTCTTTATATTCTCTAACCTTTGCTCGTGTCACAACGTCTATTGTTTCGATGGTTTTCGGAGCAGTAAATATCGCTAACAGATCGCCCATTTCCTGTGAGACAGAAAGTTTAAACACTTCGGTACGAAGCGTTCCTACAGCCTTCGCAAACACATGACGCCCTTTTTTTGGTGCCATCACCTTTTGGTCCCAATCCGCTAAACCAATGATGCTTGAAAAATGAGTAATTTTTTCATCCATTACCTTAAATTGCTCCAATGACTTTAGGAGAGTTGAATCAATCACTTTTTGTTCCATTATTGTAGCCCCCCTACCAATCTCTTTTATGTTTTTACATTCTGTTAGTTGATAAAACTAGCACATTTCTTCTTGATTATAATTTAAAAATTCGAATAAAGGAAAAGATTAAGAACCATCTTTCCTTGAAAAGAAAATTTTAAAAAGGATTTTTATAAAAAAATAATTGTCATTTTTTTATTAATTAGGTAATACTTTACATCTGCGTGTTTTCAAACGTAAACTATAAATATAAACGATTAGAATTTACAAATGGGAACATTTATGAGAAAAGGGGGAAACTGCGCTAAATCTAATAATAATACATATTTCAGATTCAAAAAGAATTTATTTTATTTACTAACATTTTGGTTGGCTTAGCTTATTACTCACATTATTATCTTGATATACATGAAAGTGACCACCTTTTCATGCTTGGGCTTGGAGTTTTACTCATGAATGCTTTTTTGCAGTTTATTATGAGGATGTGGAAAAATATGGAGAAACAAAACCAAAATGTAAAAAAATCACATTTTCCCTTTCGATTAAATATCCTTTTTTTTAGCGTCTTTTTACTATTTTCCGTTTTAATCCTAAGACTTGGCTTTGTGCAAATCGTTTACGGCGAAAATTTCAAAAGGGATTTGGAAAGAAAAGAAGATTTTACTGTCAGTAATCCGGTACCAAGAGGAAAAATACTCGACCGGGATTACAGAGTCATTGTCGATAATGTCCCAAAAAGTGCAATCACCTATACAAATATGGGCTTTAGCCAAAATGAAATGCTTGATACAGCTGCAAAATTGGCCAAACTGATTGATAAGAAAACTGATAAAGTGACTGAAAGAGACCTGCGCGACTTCTGGATAATAAATAATATGAAGCGTGCCGATGCCAAAATCACAAAAAAAGAAAAGGACTTATATGAATCCAAAAAAATACCCGATAACGAAATTTATCAGTTAAAGTTAGCGCGGATTTCAGTAGATGAATTGCAGGAAATAACAGATGCTGAGCGGGAGGTACTAGCGATCTATCGAGATTTCAGTAGTGGATACAAATTTACACCACAAATTATCAAGAACGAAGATGTCACCCCAAAAGAATTTGCCATGGTGAGTGAACATCTCCAATTACTACCAGGAGTTGATACGACATCGGACTGGGAAAGATCATACGCGTTTACCCAAACATTGAAGTCTGTTCTTGGAAAAGTAACAAAATCAGATGAAGGACTACCCGAAGATCAATTGGATTATTTGTTGGCACGAGATTATAGCCGCAATGATCGTGTTGGTAAAAGTCAACTTGAACTGCAGTATGAGGAGGTTCTTCACGGCTATAAATCTAAAGATAAAAATATTATTGATAACACTGGCAATGTGATTGAAACCCAACCAGTTATAGATGGAAAAAAAGGAAAGGATCTTGTCTTAAGTATTGATTTGAGCCTGCAAATGGCAGTTGATAAGATTATTGAGGAAGAACTTTGGGCAGCAAAAAAATTTCCTGGAACAAATCTAACAGACCGGGCCTATGTCGTCTTAATGGAACCACACACTGGTGAAGTCTTAACAATGGCAGGCAGGAAAATTGTCAAAGACGAAGTGACTGGTAAAACTGAAATGATTGATGATGCTCTTGGTACCTTCACCACCACCTACAACGTGGGCTCTTCTGTAAAAGGGGCGACCATTTTAACCGGTTATAAAACGGGGGCAATTTCCCCAGGAACTAAGTTTGATGATGCCGGTTTAAAAATTCAAGCAACACCCATTAAAAAGTCTTATACCTACTTAGGAACCCTAAATGATATCGATGCTTTAAAAAGGTCTTCTAACGTTTATATGTTTCATACTGCAATTAGAATTGGAAAAGCTCATTATGAATATGAAAAGCCATTAAATATTGACCTGCAAGCCTTTAATACCATCAGAAACTCCTTTGCTTCCTTTGGTCTTGGAGTAAGAACGGGAATAGATTTACCGAATGAACAATCTGGTTTCAAAGGTACTAGCAAGCTCCCAGGATTTTTGCTTGACCTTGTCATCGGCCAGTATGATACCTATTCAGCGATGCAAATGGCACAGTATGTTTCAACGATTGCAAATGGCGGTTATCGAATGCAGCCCCATGTGGTTAAACAAGTTCTTGGACCAATTGAGGGGACAGCTGAACTGGGTCCTGTCATTCAAGAAATCAATCCAACCGTCCTAAACACCATTGATATGAAAACAGAATGGCTGGACCGCGTGCAAACTGGCTTTCAAAAGGTTATGAAGGAACCAGGTGGTACAGGGTATAATTTCTTCGGTGACGCAACTTACACCCCAGCAGGTAAAACAGGTACTGCGGAAGCCTTTTATGACGGTCCTGAACGGTACAAGTTTGGTGGTGAGCCGCCTCCTGTAATGAACTTAAGCCTAATCAGCTATGCACCAAGTTCAAATCCAGAAGTTGCCATGGCCGTATTAGTTCCATGGGCTTACCAAGGAACTGTTGATAATAGGGCCAGTCTGAAAATTGGTCGTAGGGTTTTGGATACCTATTTTCAGATGAAAAAACAATAATAGTTTTTTGAGGGGCCTGATTAGACCCCTTTTTTTGGTAATATCTCCAGACTAGGACGTCCCCTGCGGTTAATGTGAGATGGGTTCATTAACCACAGTAAATGGGGGGGAAATATTTTTTCGACAATGACCCACATTGGCGACATTTTCCCTCTTCGGTATTCGTTTTTGTCGTCAATGGGCTCGATTAGTGACCACTTTCGTTCTTTCTTCCCGATTTCGGTCCCCAATGAACGCAATTGGTGACATTACCCCCTCTTCCGCTTTTGTGAAATTTCATCACAGCTATTATCCCGTTCATATCCTCCATGCTAACCTCCACACTAAGTTTTCACCCTTATTTTTATTAAGGTGAAAGCCAATCCTAGAATGATTAGTTTTCATTACTGCCATTCATAATCAATAGTACATGCCGACTACATTTCATTATCTACCAACCCAGGAAATATTTTTCCATTATTATTAAAATAAAAAAAGCCCTAAAAAAGGCTTTTAGACATGCTGGAACTATGTTTTGGTCAACTTTTTTATTAATAGTAATTAATCACTTTAACTTAGCTTTAAGTAGTGTTACCACCGATATGATTCTTATTTTATTGGTAGCACATAAAAAAGCACACAAAAGAAGTGAATAATACTTGCTGAGAGCACAAATAAATGCCAGACTGCATGGTGGTACTTAAAGACCCTCCACATATAGAAAATGGCTCCAAGTGTATAAAGTGCACCACCAATAAATAAAAGGGTCATACCCTGTGGTGAGAGTTTAGTTACTAATGGTTCCCAGGCAAACGTAATCAACCAACCCATGACAACATAAAGAATTGTCGAAGAAAAAAGATATTTTTTAACAAAAAAACATTTAAAAATAGTTCCAGCAATCGCCAGTCCCCAAACGATTCCAAATAGTGTCCAACCAAGTGTTCCCTTTACTACTATTAATAAAAACGGTGTATAAGTCCCACCGATAAAAAAGTAAATGGAAGAATGGTCTAGAATTTCAAAGACATCCTTTGCTTTTCCTTCCGGCAAACCATGAAGTATGGTAGATGAAAAATAAAGGATAACCATCGATACACCAAAAATCGTAAAGCTGACAACATGCCAGACGGTCCCGTAAAGAGAAGAAAAAACAATTAGAATAACCAAAGCCGCAATACTTAGTACTACACCGATTCCATGTGTAATTGAATTAGCTACTTCCTCTTCCTTTGAAAATATATGTGTTAGCGCCACAGAAATTTTGCTCCTTTCAAGTAAAGAGAGGATTCCACTATGAGTGTAGAATACAAAATAAATATACGTGCTATTCATGAAAATAACAGGATAATGGGCAGTCTACAATGGATGTTTGTCACTAAATGACGAAATACCATCCATCATATATATTAATAGACTATTAATCTTTCATTCATAGTTTATTAATAATTATCAATTAAACTATACTTAGGTTCACGGAAGGAACCTACA
>JAIMAD010000091.1 GCA_023512145.1 Bacillus sp. (in: firmicutes)
ATTTGAAAAACTACAATCTATGCGAAATTAGCCTCAGTTAAAGAAATAAATTATATTTTAGAAAATTATTTGGTATATGGTCGGAAGATATGGGTAAAAATATTCAAGCAAGATAAATTTGCAATTTCATGTAATTGATACATGCTAGGAGGCTACAACGAATGGAAAATGGTAAAGTAAAATGGTTTAACGGTGAAAAAGGTTTTGGATTCATTGAGCGGGAAGGTGGAGAAGATGTTTTTGTTCACTTCTCCGCTATTGAAGGAGAAGGATACAAATCACTTGATGAAGGTCAAGAGGTTACCTTTGAAATCGAAAGTGGACAACGTGGACCACAAGCGATAAACGTCCGTAAAGTATAATATCATGTGAAAAGGGCAGACCTAATATCAAATGGGTCTGTTTTTTTGATGTTTAGGAAATTATAAAATAGTTAAGTGTGGATAATCTTAATAGGTATCTGAATCCGGTGCAAGCAGCAAATGCTCCTAGTGTACTTCGCTCTCCCCCTAGGATAAATTAACATCGAACGCTTGCGCTTTATTGTGTTTCCTTTATCTAGTCGGAGCGCTCCAGTATGCACGTAGCGCTAAACGTGCGCTTGCACTTTTTTTTGATGCAAAAAAATACCTCTACCAGTTAGGGTAGAGGATTAATAAATGGAAAGCATATGGTAGATATTAGCAGGAATAATCCTTGTGATAACTAATCTAAGCCATATAAAAAAGATTAAGTTCTTTCAATTTCCTGTACGCGGCCAACTTGCCCATCTGTCAGTCTAACTTTAATGCCATGTGGATGAAAACTTGACTTGGTCAAGAGATCTTTAACAACTCCAGTTGTTAGTTTTCCACTTCGTTGATCCGCCTTTAAGACTATTTTGACTGTTGCTCCAGGCAAAACATCTTTTCTATTCTGACCGCTAGACACCCATTTTTCTCCGTGAATTACTCACCTTTTTGGTCTGCTGGCTTTGCATTTTTTTAGCTGCTTGTCCACTATTTGAAGCAGAATTTCCTGCTGCAGCCTTATTTTTTTTATTTTCTAGCTGAAGTTTCATTGCTTCTTGTAGACTAATTTTTTTCTTGGGTTCTTCATTTGTGTTTGATTGATTTATTTCGCTCATAAAAATCCTCCTAAAAAAGTGTTAACTCCATTATAGTCTATATTCATTTCAAAATAAAATTCATTGTAGATAAAATCATTAAGTATGATCAAAGTAACCAGAGACGCTTCTTTGATATTGTTATGAAACTACTATTTTTTCAAGCATTATTTCTATAATTCTGTCTAAGATATGGTAGAATTGAAGATAGATGATGTCCGAACACTTTACTCTATACTATCAAGCGGGCTTTGTATACATATTTTTAAGCAAAAATTTTTCGGATGTTATTATTTTTCACTATTGATAATGTCCTATTTTTTAATTACCAGTAATAATGGGGATATATCATTTTGTTATAATTAATATTAATTTAAAATAATTATAATTAACTATTGATTTTAATGAAATATCTAATATAATTTAGTTATATGATTTAAAAAATAGCATATGAGGTGATTAAATGAGTAACGTAAACAAACATTTAACAACAGGTAGTGGGAGTCCAGTAGGGGATAATCAAAATTCAATGACCGCAGGAATAAGCGGACCAACATTGATACAAGATGTCCATTTACTAGAAAAATTGGCCCACTTTAACCGCGAGCGTGTTCCTGAGCGGGTAGTCCACGCCAAAGGTGCCGGAGCACATGGTTATTTCGAAGTAACAAATGATATGTCAAAATACACGAGGGCAAAATTGTTTAATGGTGTTGGTAAGAGTACACCAATGTTCATTCGATTTTCAACTGTAGCTGGTGAACTTGGCTCAAGCGACACGGTCCGTGATCCACGTGGCTTCGCTGTCAAGTTTTATACTGAAGAGGGCAATTATGATTTAGTTGGTAATAACACGCCGATTTTCTTTATTCGAGATGCCATTAAATTCCCTGATTTCATCCATACTCAAAAAAGGGATCCAAAAACGCATTTGAAAAGTCCTACAGCTGTCTGGGATTTCTGGTCCTTATCACCTGAATCCCTTCACCAGGTCACATACTTAATGGGCGATCGTGGGATTCCGGCAACATTTCGTCATATGCACGGCTTTGGCAGCCATACCTTTAAATGGGTGAATGAAGATGGTGAAGCCGTGTGGGTAAAATATCACTTTAAGGCTGAACAAGGTGTTAAAAACTTGACCAATGAAGTGGCAGCTAAATTAGCTAGTGAAAATCCCGATTATCATACAGAGGATTTATTTAATGCAATTGAAACGGGCGACTTTCCAGCATGGAAACTGCACGTGCAAATTATGCCACTGGAGGATGCCAATACGTATTCCGTTGACCCATTTGATGTCACGAAGGTGTGGTCACATAAGGATTACCCATTGATTGAAGTGGGCCGAATGGTTCTAAATCGTAATCCTGAAAACTACTTTGCCGAAGTTGAACAAGCGACGTTCTCACCTGGAACGATGGTACCTGGTGTGGAGGCTTCACCAGATAAAATGCTGCAAGGACGATTATTTGCTTATGCTGATGCCGCTCGTTACCGTGTCGGACCCAATCACAACTTGCTTCCGATTAACCGTCCAAAGGTAGAAGTTAATAACTATCAACGTGATGGCGCAATGCGATCTGACAATAATGGCGGAGGTTCAGTTTATTATGAGCCAAACAGCTTTGATGGACCAAAAGAAGCACCTGAACATAAACAAACAGCCTTCCAGGTTACCGGTCTGGCTGAACAGGTTGCTTACGACCAGGATGATCACTTCACTCAAGCGGGGGACCTTTATCGCCTAATGTCAGTAGACGAGCGGGCACGTTTGGTTGAAACAATTGTTGGTGCGATGACACCAGTTTCACGGGACGACATCAAACTTCTTCAAATCCAACATTTCTACAAAGCGGATCCAGAATTTGGCCAGCAAGTTGCCAAAGGCTTAAATTTAGCGATTCCGGTAGAAGTTAAGTAAATCAAGTAAACTAGTAAAAGGCCGTTCAAGTTGAGCGGTCCTTTTTCTTTGAGAAAAAGTGAAAGTATCTGAATATTGGTGAAACATACGACTATTTAACGGTAAACTAACAAATTTAATGGATGGAGGTCTTGATTTTGAATGAACCGATTGCACTTGTTACTGGTTCCTCGAGCGGTTTTGGTCTATTGACCGCATTAGAGCTGGGGATGAATGGGTTCCAAGTGATTGCGACGATGAGAAACATGGGCAAAAGCTCGGAGCTTTTAGAAGCAGTGAAAAGACTTAATCTTGAATCAAGAATTACTATTCATGAACTGGATGTTACCTCAGAAACTTCCATCAAAAATTTAAAGCTACTACTAAACGAGATTGGGCGAGTAGATCTACTTGTTAATAATGCAGGTTATGCAGGGGCAGGGTTTGTTGAGGAAATTACTATGAATGAGTACCGAAAACAATTTGATACAAATGTCTTTGGTGTAATCGCTGTAACAAAGGCTGTTCTACCTTTTATGCGCAAGCAGAAAAAAGGAAAAGTCATCACCCTTAGCAGTATTAGTGGGAAAATGGCATTCCCGGGCCTCTCCCCTTATGTTGCATCAAAACATGCAATCGAAGGTTGGAGTGAATGTCTACGTTTAGAAATGAAACCATTAGGAATTGATATCGTTTTAATTGAACCAGGATCCTATAAGACAAATATTTGGTCTTCTGGTAAACAAGTGACAGAGTTATCATTACGATCAGATTCCCCATACTATGAATATATGAATAAAATCGAGGAATATCTGCACTTAGAAGAAGGGCAATACGGTGACCCAAAGGATGTAGCAAAGAAAATATCCAGTATCGCACTCACAAAAAATCCAACGCTAAGATTTCCAATCGGTAGAGGCGTCAAGGTGACCCTTTTTCTGAGGAAGTTGATTCCATGGAAACACTGGGAAAGAATAGTTATGAAAAAATTGGCTTTTAATAAAACAAAAGAATAGGATTTAAATCCTTACCTTTTCGTTTTGTCCAATAAGATAATAGATGTGAAGGCGAACTAATGTTTTGGTTATTTTACAGAAATTTTTCTGTCTGGGAAAGTTTAAATAAAAAATCCAATTCTTATATTGAGTGTACTTTTCTAGAGCAATTTTCTTTACTATTCGAAATAAGTATACTATCATATAACTATATATTTGAATAATTTCCTTCGGGGTCAGGTGAAATTCCTAACCGGCGGTGATGAAGCAATGCTTCTAAGTCCGTGACCCGTTTAACATAATTTGTTAAACGGTGGATCTGGTGAAACTCCAGAGCCGACAGTTAAAGTCTGGATGGGAGAAGGAAAAGACAGGATTAATGGTAGGGTGGAGTGTGTCCCTATTTTAATCCTTTATTTTCTATTGCCTTTTAATGACCCTAAAGACCTATTGTCTTCAGGGTCTTTTTTATATCCATTTTTTAGAAGAGGACCAACATGAACAATGCCTACTACATGAATTTTTTATTAGATCTTGCTTTGGTACGCTGAGATAGTCTGCTCCCAATCCAATAGTTGATGCCGAATTGGTGGAGGTCAATCAAATTATTAACATGTTTGCCAAACTGGTCTCCAATATGTCACATCAAAGTCTGTAACTAGTCTAGATGGCAAACTGGAAACAGTAACTGGTGAAAGCTGTGGATTACGGAGGAGGAAGCAAGAAAAATTATCCATCCTCCATCTAGAAGCAACGTTCCATGAATTGGGAATTGTAATAATTAAAATGGGAAGTCAGGAAATAGTAATAAAAGAGATGCTGGCTATTTTTTGCAAATGGGAAATCACCTCACTTTTTGTCGAATGTGGTACGGAAGGTGCATGGGAGCTTTATAAAGAACGTGTTTTTCAACAAATCACTATCCTACTATTGCACCGAAACTAATCGGTGGTAAGCTAGCGCCAATTTTATTTTGTGGTCAAGGAATCGGAAAAATTGCTGAAGCTATTGCTTTGAATAGTAAATAAGTGGATATGATCGACTACGATGTAAGGATTATTGCAGAACCTAAGTAAGGAGATAAGCTATATGTTTACCGGAATCATTGAAGAGATTGGTGTAGTCTCAAATATCCAGCGGACTGGGGCGTCGTTTGTACTAGCGATTGAAGCAAAAAAAATAATTAAAGATATTCATCTAGGCGACAGTATCGCAGTTAACGGTGTATGTCTAACGGTTACTTCCTTTTCGGGTAAGCAATTCACTGTTGATGTAATGCCTGAAACAGTAAATGCGACCAGTTTGAATATGGTGGGACGAGGTTCCAAGGTGAATCTGGAGCGCGCAATGGCAGCTGGGGGAAGATTTGGCGGACATTTCGTTTCAGGACACATTGATGGGACAGGAGTCATTAAAAGTAAAAAATCCTTCAAAAATGCAGTTTATTATGAAATTGAAGCAGAGCGAGAATTATTGCGAAATGTAATCTTAAAAGGATCCGTTGCGGTAGACGGGACAAGCTTAACTGTTTTTGGGGTAACGGAAACTAGTTTTACACTATCGTTAATCCCCCATTCTCTGTTGGAAACGATTTTGGGGCTAAAGGGATCCGGGGATATTGTTAATTTAGAATGCGATATGATTGGTAAATATGTCGGACACTTCATCAAAAATCTAACAAGTGATAATAAGCAAAAAAGTAAGACTACAATAACCGCAAAATTTTTAGAAGAGAATGGTTTTTAATAAAATGATTCCAAGAAAGTGTTGGTAATAGGTGCTTGTAAAAATGAAAGGAGAGATGTGGCGTGTTTAATACGATTGAAGAAGCGATAATTGATTTAATAGAAGGAAAAGTTATCATTGTTTGTGATGACGAGGATAGGGAAAATGAAGGGGACTTTCTTGCCCTCGCTGAAAAAGCAACGCCAGATGTCATTAATTTTATGGCTACACATGGACGAGGACTCATATGTGTTCCAATCGAGGAAGAGTTAGCGCAAAAACTCGACTTAATTCCGATGGTTACTAAAAATACAGATCCACATGGTACGGCATTTACCGTTAGCATTGATCATAAATTTGCGGCAACTGGAATTTCGGCATTTGAACGGTCTGCAACAGTATTGAGTATGCTTGATCCCAACGCGGTAGCCCAAGATTTTAAAAGGCCTGGGCATATTTTCCCGCTTATTGCCAAAAAAGGTGGAGTATTACGAAGAACCGGTCACACAGAAGCGACAGTAGACCTTGCTAGGTTATGCGGTGCCATGCCTGCGGGAGTCATTTGTGAAATTATGAACGTGGACGGAACGATGGCCCGTGTCCCACAGTTGCGGATAATTGCTGATGAGCTAAACGTTAAAATGATTACGATTAAAGACTTAATTGAATACAGAAATAAAAAGGATAACTTGATTAAACGCGAAGTAGAAATTAATTTGCCAACAGAATTTGGGACTTTTAAAGCTGTAGGTTATTCAAATCTTGTTGATGGAAAAGAACATGTTGCCCTAGTTATGGGTGAAATTGATCCTGAGACACCTGTCCTTGTCAGAGTCCATTCAGAATGCCTGACAGGTGATGTTTTCGGGTCGTTCCGCTGTGATTGCGGTCCGCAGTTACATTCCGCATTAAACCAGATTAATCAAGCGGGGAATGGGGTTCTTTTGTATCTGCGACAAGAAGGCCGTGGTATTGGACTACTTAATAAATTAAAAGCCTATAAACTGCAAGAAGAAGGCTATGATACGGTCGATGCAAATGAAAAGCTTGGTTTTGGCGCTGATTTAAGGGAGTATGGCATCGGAGCACAAATTTTGAAGGACTTAGGTATTAAAAAAATGAGGCTATTAACAAACAATCCTCGAAAAATTAAGGGCCTTAAAGGGTATGGTTTAGAGGTAGTTGAACGGGTTCCGCTCCAAATGGAAATGAGAGAGGAAAACGCTAATTATTTAAGGACAAAGCATGATAAGCTTGGCCACCTTTTACTTTATTAAAAACGAGGGAACATTAGGGAAAATTCAATTTATGGAGGAATAATCATGGGACAAATTTTTGAAGGACATTTAGTAGGTTCAGGATTAAAAGTAGGCATCGTTGTTGGACGTTTTAATGAATTTATTACAAGTAAATTATTAGGTGGAGCACAAGATGCATTGAAAAGACACGGAGTTAGTGATTCAGACGTGGATATCGCCTGGGTTCCGGGTGCATTTGAGATTCCCTTAATTGCTCAAAAAATGGCCAATAGTAAAAAGTATGATGCGGTAATTACGTTAGGGACAGTCATTCGCGGCTCGACACCACATTTTGATTACGTATGTAATGAAACGGCGAAGGGTGTTTCGGCAGCATCATTAAATAGTGGCATTCCAGTTATTTTTGGATTATTAACAACTGATTCAATTGAACAGGCAATTGAGCGTGCTGGAACAAAGTCAGGTAATAAAGGCTGGGACGCAGCGTCTGCGGCAATTGAAATGGCTAATTTGTGCAGAAATATTGAGCAATAATGCAGACAGTGGCAAGTAGCAGGAAGTTGATGTCGGATTCCTTGGATCAACCATTAATTATTCTTTAAGATGAGGCATTCCACCTATATAAAACATTAGTGAATTTTAGGATTCAAGTATTTTTAATTCCCTGTAAAGAGGAATTTAACTTTTTTCACCAAAAAAACATATACAAATCATTCAACTTTTTTTATAATAGAAATAATAAAAAATATTTTTATAATTAGGTGCTAAAATCGATTAGAAAGATTTTAAGCTTAAAAGGGAAGTTGGTTAAAAGCCAACGCGGTCCCGCCACTGTATATGGGAGCAACCTATGATATGTCACTGTCAAATCGATGGGAAGGCATAGGAAGCGATGATCATAAGCCAGGAAACCTGCCTAATTCTTGTTCGCCAATTAACCTACGAGGATAGGAATGTGTGGAAGGCTAGACTACTTTTACTTTATGCTGGTAATTGAATCTATTCATACCAACATCTCCATTAAATTGTGGAGATGTTTTTTGTTGTTATTCCTGCTAGTTTGTTGGACGCAAGAAGGATATATTTTTTTGGTACATAAATTTTAAGACACAGAAAGCAGGAGAAAAAATGAAGAAATTGTATTCATTATTGTTAGTAGCATTATTGACATTGGGAGTTTTAGCAGGTTGTGCTGAAAAGAAAGATCAAGTAAAAGAGGAAAATAACGCAAGTGTCGAAAAAAAATCAGAAGCAGTAGCTTTTCCAGTGACCATAAAAGACGCATTAGATAATAAAATTGTGATTGAGAAAAAACCAGAAAAGATTGTCTCACTGATTCCGAGTAATACAGAAATAGCTTTTGCATTAGGTCTTGATAATGAAGTTGTTGGTGTTTCCGATTTTGATAATTATCCAGAAGAAGTTACCAAAAAAGAGAAAATCGGCGGGCAAGAAATAAACTTGGAAAAAATCATTTCCTTAAAGCCGGATGTAGTGTTAGCACATGCATCTTCAGCACATAATTCTGAAGCAGGACTTCAGCAGCTAAAAGATGCTGGTATTACCGTATTGGTAGTTAATGAAGCACAAAATTTTGACCAGGTCTATGACTCCATTGAAATGATTGGGAAAGCTACTGGAGAAACAGAGAAATCAGACGATATTATTAAAGGTATGAAGGATAAATTGGCGGAAATTAAAGCAAAGGCTGGGGAAATAAAAGAAAAGAAAAAGGTTTTTGTAGAGGTTTCAGCAGCTCCAGAAATTTATACACCTGGAAAGAATACCTTTATGGATGAAATGCTTAGTGTAATTAATGCGGAAAACATTGCAAATGATCAAGAAGGCTGGTTCAAAATTGATCAAGAGGCTATGATAAAACGAAATCCTGATGTTATCATTACTACCTATGGCTACTATGTTAAAAATCCAGTTGAACAAGTAATAAGCAGAAAAGGCTGGGAAACGGTCAACGCTGTAAAAAATGAGCAAGTAATCGATGTTGATTCTGATCGTGTCACACGCTCAGGCCCTAGGATCGTTGAAGGAGTAGAAGATCTTGCAAAGGCTGTTTATCCTGAAGTTTTTAAATAATAAGTATTTAGCATATGTGATAGCCGGAATGTTCCTTTTCCTATCTATTTTATTAGCTATTTCAATTGGAACTGTTGCGGTTCCAATGGTAACAATTATTCAAATTATTTGTGCTAAATTATTTGGGATTATTTCAATTGGGTCTATTGACCCAATGTATACGAGTATCGTGTTAAATATTCGCTTGCCTCGAGTAATATTAGCAGGACTTGTTGGGGCGTCTCTTGCAATTTCAGGAGCAGCCTTCCAAGGACTGCTAAGAAACCCGTTAGCAGATCCGTATACATTAGGTGTTTCATCCGGGGCATCACTGGGTGCGGTACTGACACTGTTTTTCCATCTATCGATTCCTTTTGTAGGTTCCTTTACTTTACCATTACTTAGTATTCTATTTTCTTTCCTTACCATCTTTTTAGTCCTTACTTTTGCCAGTAAAATAGAGCGCTCTCTGAGAGTAGAAACAATTATTTTAACTGGTATTATTTTTAGTTCCTTTTTAGGTGCAATGATTTCCCTCATGATTGCTTTAACTGGAGATGAGCTAAGACAAATCATTGTCTGGCTTCTAGGAAGTGTGTCAATGAGAGGGTGGGAATACATAAAAATTATTTTGCCATTTTTTATTATTGGATCTGTCCTACTTATCTTTAATGCAAAAGAATTAAATGCCATGTCCTTTGGAGAAGAAAGGGCACAGCATTTAGGAGTCAATGTTCAAAAAAGAAAGCTAATTATATTGACGGCGGGTTCAATTTTAACAGGAGCAGCAGTTGCAGTTTCAGGAACCATTGGTTTTGTTGGGCTAGTGATACCACATCTCGCAAGATTATTATGGGGTCCCGATCATAAGCACCTCCTTCCTCTATCGATAATAACGGGAAGTGGTTTTTTAATTTTAGCTGACCTTATATCTAGAACAATTATCTCTCCAACGGAATTGCCTATTGGCGTGATTACTGCATTAATTGGTGCACCAGTATTTGCAATAATCCTGCTGCAACGAAAAAAGATGGAAAGAAGTGGATAAAGAATGTTGAGCGTTCAACAGGTTTCCGGTGGTTACTCGAATGAAGCTGTTCTGAAAGACATTTCTTTTAAAGTGGACCAAGGGGAATTGTTTGGGATATTGGGTCCAAATGGAAGTGGAAAAACAACCCTTTTAAAAATGCTTAGCGGAATATTACCATTCCAAAAAGGTGAGATTTTTATTAGGGGAAAACGACTCCAGGAATACAAGGCAAAAGAGCTAGCCCAAATTGTTGCCGTTCTTTCACAACATTCTTCACAAACGTTCTCATACACGGTAAAAGAAACAGTTTCCCTTGGTCGTTATGCTCATCAGTTGGGCTTGTTTCAGACTTGGAGTAACGAGGATGAAGCGGTTGTCCAAAAAGTAATGAAGCAAATTGGTGTCTCCACATTCCAAAATAAAAATATTGAGGAGTTATCAGGCGGTGAGAAACAAAGGGTGTTTCTCGCCCAAGCTTTAGCACAGGAACCTGAAATCCTTCTATTAGATGAACCCACAAACCATTTAGATTTATCTTATCAAAAGGAATTACTAGATTTCTTAAAACTATGGACGTCAGAAAACAGATTAACGGTAATTTCCATTTTTCATGATTTAAACCTTGCTGGGCTTTATTGTGATCGATTACTTCTCCTTGAAAAAGGAATGATAAATATTGATCACATTCCCAATGAGGTACTTAGGGAAGAAAGAATTAGAGACGTTTATCATACAGATATTCAAAAACATCCTCATCCTAAGGTAGCAGCACCACAGATGGTATTACTACCAAGGGTGTATAAGGCAACAAACAGTTTTGAAATAGATGAAACGTGTATTTCTGTTTCGGAAGAATTTATCGAGTTAACAAGCCCGATGCCATTAAGAACAATGTCTTCGGGTGTCATTGGTTCAGGAACAGGATGGCATCGTTTTTTTGTGAATCGACATGTGGACAAGAATTACAACTGTAGTGATCATCGCATGGAAATGGCCGCATTTTTAAAATCACAGGGGTTTGAACCGTCGGAGACTGTTGGCATGATGACAGCTGTTGTGCTGGAAGATGTGGTCTCCATTCGGGTTGAGCAAGCTGACTTCTCCATATTTGTTGTTGTTACAGCAGGGGTTGGAAACGCGATTGATGCTTCCAAAAGTGAGCGGCATTCATTTGAAATGATACCTGGAACAATCAATACATGGGTTTTTGTTAATGGGGAGCTGACAGAAGAAGCTTTTATTCAAAGCATAATGACTGCAACTGAAGCGAAGGTAAAAGCTATGAATGATCTTTTGGTATTGGATAAAGTCACAGGAACCATCGCTACTGGTACTTCAACAGATAGTATTTTAATTGCTGCTTCTCAAACCGGAAAACTGCTGGAATTTGCCGGAACGATTACCCCTTTAGGAAAGCTTATTAGTAAAGCAGTTTATCAGTGCACGACAGAAGCCATTCAAAAATCGAGCAAAAGGAAACATATATGATAGTCAATCATTTAGTCGCGATAACAGTTGCTTATATTATTGACATGCTTATTGGGGATCCACCCAATTGGCCACATCCTGTAAGATGGATAGGCACGATGATCACATTTTTTGAAAAGCGTTGGAATAATGGGAAGTCTAAGAGATGGAAAGGGGTTGTTATGCTCCTATTTATTTTACTTTTTGTTTTTTTCATCGTTTTGGTTTTAGTATTAATAGGATATAAAATTCATATGTTTATTGGAATATTGGTGGAAGGTATCATTATTTCAACTACAATCGCTCAAAAAAGCTTGAAGCGGGCTTCTCTGGAGGTCTATCATCCATTAATTGCAGGGGACCTTGCCGAAGCAAGAAAAAAACTATCCTTTATTGTTGGCCGTGATACAGATTGCTTGGATGAAGGTGAAATTGCCCGTGGTACGATTGAAACTGTTGCAGAAAATACAAGTGATGGGGTGACGGCCCCCTTGTTTTGGGCACTCCTTGGTGGAGCCCCGCTTGCAATGGTCTATCGGGCTACCAATACTTGTGATTCGATGGTGGGTCACGT
>JAIMAD010000092.1 GCA_023512145.1 Bacillus sp. (in: firmicutes)
GGATTTACCTGAAGAAAAGCAACGAAAAACGTTTCTTGGCATGATTGGCACATTAGCGGAGGACGAAAAGAGAAAATTAATTTTTGAGGTTTTGTCTCCACTTGGACATAATTTAATGGTCACTCCAAAGGAAGTAGATGTTTTCATCGAAGATATGGCAAATTTAATTGCGAATGGATTGAATGCCTCGCTTCATAGTGCAGTTGACCAGGGAAATACGGGCTTTTACACGAAATAGAATGACTATTAGGGGCTTTTTTCTTTAAACTCTTTTCTAACTAGCGGTTCTACCAATTCTAGTAAGTTCATAAGATTTACTAGAATCCGTTTTGCGAGGTGGAACCATGAAAAATAGACATTCAGGAACTTTTGTTATGGTGCAAGGGACAAGTTTACTTAAAGCTGTGGCACTACTGATATTATTTTTGCTGCTGATTTTCTCTATTAGTGGGCTGTTAACCTCGTTAAAGCCACAGTATCGACTGATGTCATCTTCCGTAAACCAAGCTGCTACACATATGAATGGAGAATTACTATATCAACTAATGGGCTGGGAAAATCATCATTTTTTAAAGGTTGAAAATAATTGGGCAACGACCCCTAAAGTAACCAGTTTGGTTTTTAAGCTAGCAAGCAATATTAATTTAAATGATCCTCGCAGCCTACTTGGCAGAGAGCTTCCTGGATTCTTTCAATTCGATGGAAAAATTGTGGTAGCTGGTGAGGGAACAAATTATACGAATATGCCGATTGAATCTGCTCCGCCGATTGAAATTATGAAAGCAGAACGGGAGGCAGCCTTGCAGAATTTAGAGGGATTAGAAAATCCTGCAGATGAAAATCCACCTGTCGCACCCGGCCAAACAACAGGCGAGCAAAAGCCGGTCTATATTTACTTTACACATAATCGAGAATCGTATATTCCCTATCTTCAAGGTGTAACCGATCCTAACAGTGCATACCATTCCCAATTTAATGTCACAAGTATTGGTGATCAACTAAAAACGAGCTTAGAAGATAGAGGAATTGGTACGATTGTTGATAAAACAGATATCCAAGGGAACTTAAATAAAAAAGGTTTAGGGTATGGGAAATCATACTTGGAATCCCGCCCGGTTGTTCAAACAGCAATGGCTTCAAACCGTGATTTAAATTATCTTATCGATATTCATCGGGATTCTCAAAGGAGAGCTAAAACGACGATTGATATTAGCGGAAAAACATATGCACGACTAGTATTTGTCATCGGTGGTAAAAATCCGAATTATGAAAAGAATGAAAAATTTGCAAGGGAGCTCCATAACCTTTTAGAAAAAAAATATAAAGGGTTAAGTAGAGGAATTATGTTGAAAAAAGGACCTGGAGAAAACGGTGTCTATAATCAAAACCTTTCTGAAAATGCACTTTTAATTGAATTCGGCGGTGTTGATAATTCAATTGAGGAGCTAAATCGTTCAGCAGACGCACTTGCAGATGTGTTTAGTGAATATTTTTGGCAGGCCGAAAAAGTCAATCAGGATGTTGACCAATCAGCAAATAAACAATAGTTGGTAAGGGAGCATTTTTATGAAGATGTTTATGGTAAAGAGCTTATGCATTACCGCGCTCATGTTTATTTCCGTTTTAATAGGAATGCAATTGGCTAATGATGGAATTCTTAAAATGAAGGGTTCTGACGATGCCAGCTTTCAAAGTGCCGTCAGTTTTAATGAATCAGACAAGGACGTTTTGGGCACCTTTCTTGGTAATGAAATCTCTAGTCATGATCTTAAGGCTAAGCAAAAGAAACTCGAGGAAATGAGTGCTTATAATTTTTTTTCATCGATGGGGAAGAAAATGTCTGAAGGAATATCCAGTGCCTCCGGAAAAATTATTGATCTTATCGCTGATTAATAACATGAGAGCGGTGCCTTATGGGTACCGCTACTTCTATGTTCGTCGAGATTTATTATCAGTATCTGTGCTTTTCGCACCCGTGGATATGAGCTCAAAACCCCTATTTTAGGTAATCATCTTTTCGTTTTTCGTTGAATCTTGATTATTGTGCTGATATAATCAAAAATAGTGTATATGTGCGAGTATAGTAGGAGTGAACTACCATGAATAGAGAAGATAGACTTAAAAGACAAGCGAAAATTAGAAATTTTTCAATTATTGCCCATATCGATCATGGGAAATCTACATTGGCTGACCGTATCTTGGATAGAACCCATGCTCTTTCATTGCGAGAAATGAAAGACCAACAATTGGATTCAATGGATCTTGAAAGAGAACGTGGGATTACCATTAAGTTAAATGCCGTTCAATTAAAATACAATGCAAAAGATGGCGAAGAATATATTTTTCATTTAATTGACACACCTGGACACGTCGATTTTACCTATGAGGTATCAAGGAGCCTAGCAGCCTGTGAAGGGGCAATTTTAGTCGTTGACGCTGCGCAAGGAATAGAAGCACAAACACTCGCGAATGTTTACCTTGCCCTTGATAACGATCTTGAAATTTTACCAGTTATTAATAAAATCGACTTGCCAAGCGCTGACCCAGAAAAGGTCCGTGCTGAAATAGAGGATGTCATCGGTTTGGACGCCTCGGAAGCTGTCCTAGCTTCTGCTAAAGCAGGCATTGGGATCGAGGAAATCCTTGAACAAATCGTTGAAAAGGTACCTGCCCCAACAGGAGATCCTGATGCACCGTTAAAAGCCCTGATTTTTGATTCCTTGTATGATGCGTACCGTGGTGTTGTTGCCTATATTCGAGTTTTCGAAGGTACCATTAAGGTTGGGGACAAAGTTTTAATGATGGCAACCGGCAAAGAATTTGAAGTGAATGAAGTAGGCGTATTTACACCGAAAACAGTGCAAGTTGATGAGTTAACAGTTGGTGATGTAGGCTTTTTATCTGCATCGATTAAAAACGTTGGTGATTCGCGTGTCGGTGATACGATAACAAATGCGAAAAATGGTGCAACCCAAGCACTTGCAGGCTACCGTAAGCTCAACCCAATGGTCTATTGTGGTCTATATCCTATTGATACAGCAAGGTTTATCGATCTACGTGAAGCACTCGAAAAGCTACAGTTAAATGATTCTTCCCTTCAATTCGAACCTGAAACGTACCAAGCGCTTGGATTTGGTTTCCGATGTGGATTTTTAGGACTGCTTCATATGGAAATCATTCAAGAACGGATTGAGCGGGAGTTCAAAATTGACTTAATCACAACAGCACCAAGTGTAATCTATCATGTCCATATGGTAGACGGTTCTGAAATAAACGTTGATAATCCATCGAACCTGCCTGATTCACAAAAAATTGACCGTGTCGAAGAGCCTTATGTAAAAGCAACCATGATGGCTCCAAATGATTATGTTGGTACTATTATGGAACTGTGCCAGCTAAAGCGCGGAATATTTATTGATATGAAATACTTGGCAGAAAATAGGGTAAGCATTATCTATGAAATGCCATTAGCAGAAATTGTTTATGACTTTTTCGATCAATTGAAATCAAGCACAAGGGGTTATGCGTCCTTCGATTACGAGTTGATCGCTTATAAACCATCTAAGCTGGTTAAAATGGATATCTTACTTAATGCTGAAAAAGTGGATGCTTTAAGTTTTATTGTTCATAATGATTTTGCCTATGAACGCGGGAAACTAATTGTTGAAAAGCTGAAGGTACTTATTCCAAGACAACAATTTGAAGTGCCTATTCAAGCAACGATCGGTCAAAAAGTTATTGCCCGTTCTACGATTAAATCGATGGGTAAAAACGTATTAGCAAAATGTTACGGCGGCGATATCTCTCGAAAACGTAAATTGTTAGAAAAACAAAAAGAAGGTAAGAAACGATTGAAACAGGTCGGTTCGGTTGAGGTTCCACAAGAAGCGTTTATGGCTGTTTTAAGAATGGACGATAACAATACAAAAAAATAAGCAAGAGGAGGTTAGGACAAACCTGAGAACAGGTGACACTAACCTCTTTTTGTTCGATATTATGGAAGTATATGCGCCCCTGCGCTCCTACTTATCTACTTGAGGTGTTGAAGATGATTAACGCAGCATATTTGCATATCCCTTTTTGTGAGCATATTTGCCACTATTGTGATTTTAATAAAGTTTTTTTGAAAGGGCAGCCTGTTGATGGCTATTTACAAGCACTTGATCAAGAAATGAAGATGACGATTGAGCAGTACCCTACAGACCGTTTGGAAACAATCTTCGTTGGCGGTGGTACGCCAACATCCTTAAATGAACAGCAGCTTTACAAGTTTTGTGAAAGTATTAACAAGCGTCTCCCAAAAAGTGATAAGCTAGAGTTTACCTTTGAGGCCAATCCGGGCGATTTAACAAAGGAGAAATTACAAATATTAAAGGATGCAGGTGTAAACCGAATTAGTCTAGGGGTTCAGACCTTTAACGAGGAATTACTGAAAAAAATCGGCCGCGTTCATAAAGAAAAAGATGTCTATCAAACCATTGAAAACGCAAAAGCACTTGGATTTAAAAATATTAGTATTGATCTCATGTTTAGTTTACCTGAGCAAACCATTGCAGATCTTAATGAAACATTAACAAAGGCATTTTCCCTTGATATCGCGCACTACTCCGCCTATTCTTTAATCATTGAACCAAAAACTGTCTTTTATAATTTGTTAAAAAAAGGGAAGCTTGCAACAAATGGTGAAGATATCGAAGCGACAATGTATGAACTCCTGATGGAGGAAATGGACAAGCATGGATTCAGACAATATGAAATAAGTAATTTTTCAAAACCAGGCTTTGAGTCGCGTCATAATTTAACCTATTGGAATAACGAATCCTATTATGGGTTTGGCGCAGGTGCACATGGCTATATATCTGGGGCAAGACGAGCGAATATAGGACCAGTAAAAAGGTATATCGATCAAATTAATAGTGGTGTACTACCTATTTTTGAAGAACATCAGGTAACGATTACTGAACAGATTGAGGAAGAAATGTTCCTCGGCTTACGAAAAATTGCCGGAGTATCTGTTGCACATTTTATTAGTAAATTTAACCAAGATCCATTAAATTTATTTAAGAATGAGATTGCTGATTTAATCGCAAAACAATGGCTAGAAGTGGATAAAAATCATATTTTTTTAACTAAAAAGGGCCGTCTTTTAGGAAATGAAGTCTTTCAAGCATTTTTAGCAGTATCAAAAGATTGACACCATCCCCCTTTTTTTGATAATTTATTAGTATAATTAGCACTCGGTAACTAAGAGTGCTAACA
Organism: Bacillus sp. (in: firmicutes); assembly: GCA_023512145.1. Lineage (GTDB taxonomy): Bacteria > Bacillota > Bacilli > Bacillales > Cytobacillaceae > Neobacillus. The sequence continues at coordinate 5,260 of JAIMAD010000092.1, forward strand.
GAGGTGATGAATGTTGTTAACAGATCGCCAATTGTTAATCCTTCAAGTTATTGTTGATGACTTTATTCAATCTGCCCAACCAGTCGGCTCAAAGAGTTTATCGGAAAAGGAGGAAATCCCTTTTAGCTCCGCAACGATACGCAATGAAATGGCAGACCTTGAAGAATCGGGGTTTATTGAAAAGACGCATACCTCCTCAGGGCGTGTTCCGTCTGAACAAGGTTATCGGTATTATGTGGATCATTTACTGTCTCCACAGGTATTAAATCAACAAGATGCATCAATTATCCAATCGATTTTTGCAGAGAAAATTTTTGAGTTTGAAAAAATTATTCAAAGGTCTGCTAAAATTTTATCGGAACTAACCAATTATACTTCGATTGTCCTTGGACCAGCGGTAAGTATTAATAAGTTAAAAAGAATTCAAATCATTCCGTTAAATAAAGAAAAGGCTGTTGCTATTTTTGTGACAGATACAGGTCATGTCGAAAACCGAACCCTATCGTTACCTCCCTCGATAGATGCAAGTGATTTAGAAAAAACGGTAAATATTTTAAATGATCGCTTAAAAGGAGTTCCACTCGAAGATTTAAACGATAAGATTTATAAGGAAGTGGCGATGCTCTTAAGTCAGCATATCCATAATTACGATACTATGCTGCATATGCTTGCCGATTCATTAAAAATGCCAGCAACAGAAAAACTTTTCTTTGGCGGGAAAACAAATATGTTAAGCCAGCCGGAATTTACCGATATTACAAAAATCCGTAGTCTTTTGACAATGATTGACCAAGAAGAGTGGATATATAAACTAATCAGAAATGGTTCAGCAGGTATTCATGTCAAAATCGGCACAGAAAACAATAACAGTGTCATGGATAATTGTAGTCTAATCACAGCTACTTATTCGGCAGGGGCTGAAAATTTAGGGACTATTGCCATCCTTGGTCCGACTAGGATGGAATATTCGCGAGTGATTAGCTTGCTACAATTTTTAAGCAAGGATTTGACAATGGTTTTAACGAAACTGTATCAAAATAATTAGCACTGGTAATACCTAAATAAGGGTGGGGATACCTTAAAAGTCCCACCCCCTTTTTCCACGGAAATGAAAAGATTTATAATTTTGAGTATGCTTTAAGGGAGGTGAGTAAGTTGACAAGTGAGAACAACAAGACGATTAATGAAGAAGTAGAGATGGAAAGTTCTGAAAAAGAAGAACTTACCGAAGAAATAGCGGTTGAACCTGTTATTGATGAGGAAGAAATTACAGAACAAACTGAGCCTATCGACGAACAGCAGCAAAAAATTCAAATGCTAAAGGATAAATTAGAAGCAGCAGATAATCGTTACCTAAGACTCCAAGCAGATTTTGATAATTTCCGCCGTCGCACTAGATTGGATCTAGAAGCGAGCGAAAAATATAGAGCTCAAAAATTAATTGCAAATTTGTTGCCTGCATTAGATAATTTTGAAAGAGCAATGAAAATTGAAGCAGACAATGAACAAACAAAACCACTGCTTCAAGGTATGGACATGATTTATCGTGGTTTGTTAGAAGCCTTGAAAGATGAAGGTGTTGAACCAATTGAATCTGTTGGTAAAGAGTTTAATCCACATCAGCACCAAGCTGTGATGCAGGGTGAGGATGAAAACTACGGTACAAATATTGTCACAGCTGAATTTCAAAAAGGTTATTTGTTAAAGGACCGGGTCATTCGGCCAGCAATGGTGACAGTAAATCAATAATCTACATATTTTTTACTAGGAGGAAAAGGGAATGAGTAAAATTATCGGTATTGACCTTGGTACAACAAACTCTTGTGTTTCTGTACTTGAGGGCGGCGAACCAAAGGTGATTCCAAATCCAGAGGGCAATCGTACAACACCATCGGTTATTGCGTTTAAAAACGGTGAGCGTCAAGTTGGGGAAGTGGCTAAACGCCAAGCAATTACAAACCCAAATACGATTATGTCGATCAAACGCCATATGGGCACAAATTATAAGGTTAATATTGAAGGAAAAGACTTTACTCCACAAGAGTTGTCAGCCATTATTCTTCAATATCTAAAATCTTATGCAGAAGATTATCTTGGCGAGCCTGTTACTAAGGCAGTTATTACGGTACCAGCATACTTTAATGATGCCGAACGTCAAGCAACAAAGGATGCAGGTAAAATTGCGGGTCTTGAAGTGGAGCGTATTATCAACGAGCCTACTGCAGCCGCACTTGCATACGGATTAGACAAAACAGATCAAGATGAAACTATTCTTGTTTACGACCTTGGTGGTGGTACATTTGACGTTTCTATTCTTGAACTCGGTGATGGCGTATTCCAAGTTAAATCAACTGCTGGCGATAACCGCCTCGGTGGTGACGATTTTGACCAAGTCATTATTGATTACCTCGTAGAGCAATTCAAAAAGGATAATGGTATTGATCTTGCGCAAGATAAAATGGCACTACAGCGTTTAAAAGATGCTGCTGAAAAGGCGAAAAAGGATGTATCCGGTGTAACTTCAACACAAATTTCGCTTCCATTTATCACTGCTGGTGCTGCTGGACCACTCCACCTGGATATTACCTTAACACGTGCGAAATTTGATGAATTAACTGCTCATCTTGTTGAGCGGACAATGGGTCCTACTCGTCAAGCGCTAAGTGATGCAGGCTTATCACCATCTCAAATTAATAAAGTTATCCTTGTTGGTGGTTCAACACGAATTCCTGCCGTACAAGAAGCAATTAAAAAAGCAACTGGACAAGAACCGCATCGTGGTGTAAACCCGGATGAAGTAGTAGCAATGGGTGCAGCTATTCAAGGGGGCGTACTTACAGGTGATGTAAAAGACGTGGTATTACTTGACGTTACACCGCTCTCGCTTGGTATTGAAACAATGGGTGGAGTATTTACAAAGTTAATTGATCGAAATACTACAATCCCTACATCTAAATCACAGGTGTTCTCTACTGCTGCAGAAAGCCAAACAGCTGTGGATATTCATGTCCTTCAAGGGGAACGTCCAATGTCCTCACATAATAAAACATTAGGCCGCTTCCAGTTAACAGATATTCCACCAGCACCACGTGGAATTCCACAAATTGAAGTAAGCTTTGATATTGATAAAAATGGTATCGTTAATGTCCGTGCGAAAGACCTTGGAACAAATAAAGAACAACAAATTACGATCAAGTCTTCAACAGGCCTTTCTGATGAAGAAGTTCAAAAGATGGTCAGAGAAGCAGAAGAAAATGCAGAAGCTGATAAGCAGCAAAAAGAGGAAGTTGAGCTTCGTAATGAGGCAGATCAACTTATCTTTACAACTGAAAAAACTGTAAAAGATCTAGAAGGTAAAGTAGATGAAGCTGATATTGCTAAAGCAAATGAAGCGAAAGATGCCTTGAAAGAAGCTATTGAGAAAAATGAAATAGATGACATCCGAGCTAAAAAGGATGCATTGCAAGAAATTGTTGAGGCAATGACTGTTAAGCTTTACGAAGAAGCTGCAAAGCAAGCACAAGCACAACAGGGTGACCAAGAGTCAGAACAAACCACAACGAACGACGATGATGTGGTTGATGCTGAATTTGAAGAAATAAAAGACGAAAAATAAAATGTAAAAGCAGCACTTGGCCTTGATTAGGGTAACAGGTTTAAGGGTGAATCAGCGAGAAGGTTGTCCTTTAACCTTAATCGTTTGGCTAATGTCTTAGTAATAATGGATTTTGGTTATTACCATGAGCCCGAGGGCTACTGTGCTAGACTGCAATTAAAAAGATTATTAGTTGTTAACTTACGAAAAAGTCAAAGTCAGTTTATCGGCTTTGGCTTTTTCATTGCAATACCTATCTTATCGGTGTTAAAATAGTCTCTATGTGACAGATTCGGGAGTGGTAATCATGAGTAAACGGGATTACTATGAAGTGCTTGGAGTAAGTAAGAGCGCTTCTAAGGATGAAATAAAAAAATCCTATCGTAAGCTATCAAAACAATTTCATCCAGATATAAATAAAGAGGCAAATGCAGCAGATAAATTCAAGGAAATAACTGAAGCTTATGAAATATTAAGCGATGATCAAAAAAAGGCACAGTATGACCAATTTGGTCATACCGATCCGAACCAAGGCTTTGGCGGTGGTGGCGGTGCCCTCGAGGGTACTGGCCCAAACGCTCGCACCCATGCCCAGGGCCCCGGCCTACCTCTCCCTCACCAAGGGGCTGGCCTACACCGACGATGGCCTCACCCGCATGAGCCAGGTCATCGCTGCGGTGACGCGAGTGGAGCGCGTAGCCGCCCTCTCGGGGCCCAACCTGGCGGAGGAGATCGCCCGGTGCCTGCGGATGGAGCTGGGCCGGGTGCGGATCGAGCGGTTCGCGGACGGGGAGATCTACGTGCGCTACGAGGAAAACGCGCGGGGCGTGGACGCCTTCGTGGTCCAGTCCCTGTGCCACCCGGTGAACGAGAACCTCATGGAGCTGCTCATCATGGTGGACGCCCTCCGCCGGGCGTCCGCGGGCCGCATCACCGCAGTGATCCCCTACTACGGCTACGCGCGGAAGGACAAGAAGGACGCGCCGCGGGAGCCCATCACGGGCCGGCTGGTGGCGGACCTCCTCATCACCGCGGGCGTGGACCGCGTGCTGACCGTGGACCTGCACGCGGGGCAGATCGAGGGCTTCTTCAGCATCCCCGTGGACCACCTGCGGGCCATGCCCCTGTTCAGCGACGACCTCCGGCACAAGGGCCTGCGCAACGCGGTGGTGGTGGCGGCGGACGACGGTGCGGTGAAGCGCAGCAAGCAGCTGGCCGACCGCCTGGACCTCCCCCTGGCCATCGTCTTCCAGCGGCGCGTGGGCAAGGACACCAAGCAGCCCGTGGAGGTAGTGGGCGAGGTGGAGGGGCGGGTCCCCATCCTCATCGAGGACATCATCGACACCGCGGGGACCATCTCCGGTGCGGTGGACGTCCTGGTGCAGCACGGGGCCCAGCCGGAGGCGTACGTGTGCGCCACCCACGCGGTGTTCGCGGGCCCTGCCCTTCAGCGGCTGAGCCGGCCCGAGATCCGGGAGGTCATCGTCACCAACACCATCCCCCGGCACCCCGAAGCGCCGCCCAAGGTCCGGGTGCTGTCCGCGGCGCCCCTGCTGGCGGAGGCCATCCGCCGCATCCACGGGGACGAGTCCGTCAGCGCCCTGTTCACGTAGGCCATGGGCTCGGTGCGCACCCGCATCCCGCCCAGCCCCACAGGCTACCTGCACGTGGGGAACGCCTGGGCGGCCTTCTTCAACTGGCTGTTCGCCCGGCACCACGGGGGCCAGGTGGTCCTGCGCATCGAGGACACGGACCCCGCGCGCTCCTCCCCCGAGTACGAGCGGGCCATCTACGAGGACCTCCGGTGGCTGGGGATCGACTGGGACGAGGGGCCGGACGTCGGGGGGCCGTACGGCCCGTACCGGCAGAGCCAGCGAGCGCACCTGTACCGGGAGGCGGCCGAAGCGCTGCTGCGGGCGGGAGCGGCATACCGCTGCTACTGCACGCCCGAGGAGATCGAGCAGGAGCGGCAGCGGGCTCTGGCGGAGCGGCGGCCGTACCGCTACTCGGGGCGTTGCCGGGCTCGGTCGGAGGCCGAGGTCCGTGCGCTGGAACGGGAGGGCCGGCGGCCGGCGCTGCGGCTGGACGTGGGGCGGTTCCACGACCCCCGCTGGGTCAGCCCGGACGGCTGGCTGCAGGCGCGGCGGGAGGACGGCGGGGACCGGCTGTACGTGGTGGTGCACGACCTGATCCGGGGCGAGGTGGCCTTCGCCCTGGACGAGCTGGACGACTTCATCGTGGTCCGGTCCGACGGCACCGCCCTGTACAACTTCGCCAACGTGGTGGACGACCACGGGATGCGCATCACCCACGTGGTCCGCGCGGTCGAACACCTGAGCAACACCCCCCGCCAGGTGTTGCTGTACCGGGCCCTGGGCTGGGAGCCGCCGCAGTTCGCCCACCTTCCCGTCCTGGTGGGGCCGGACCGGAAGAAGCTCAGCAAGCGGCACGGGGACACGGCCCTGCGGGAGTACCGGGACGAGCTGTACCTGCCGGAGGCGCTCCGGAACTTCTTCGCCCTCATGGCCTGGTACCCCGAGGACGGCCGGGAGATCTTCAGCACGGAGGAGCTGGTCCAGCGGTTCGACCTGTCCCAGGTGGGGCGTGCCTCCCCTGTGTTCGACCGGCAGAAGCTCCTGTGGATGAACGGGGAGTACATGCGCCGGGCCCTACGGGAGGACCCCGAGCGGGTGGTGGGTTTGGTGGCGGGCTACCTCGCCCGCCACGGCCTGCTGCCCGAGCAGCTCCCTCCCGAGCAGCGCGCGTACGTCCGGCGGGTGGTGGAGGTGCTGGGCGAGCGGATCAAGGAGGGGGCGGACGTCCTCCGGTACGGGGACTTCTTCTTCCTCGAAACCCCGCGGTACGAGCCGCAGGCCGTGGCCTCGTACCTCCAGGGGGAGCAGGCCGCGGCGGTCCTGCAGCGGTTCCGCGACCGGGGCGGGATCCTCGTGGGCACGTCGCTGGTCCTGGAGGTCGAGGACCTGCCAGCGGTAGACCTGGCGGGCGTGGTGCTGGCGGACGCGCCCCTGCGCTATCCCGACTATCGCGCTCCTGAACAGGGCCTGCGCACCCTTTGGCGCGTCGGCAGGCTGGCCAGGTCGTGGTACGTCGTGCAGACGTACGCGCCGGACCACCCGGCGCTGCTGGCGCTGCGGCGGCGCGACCTGCGGCTTTTCTACCGGGAGGAGCTGCGCCTGCGCCGCGCATTCCGCTACCCGCCCTATGGGGAGGTGCTCTCTGTGGAGG
>JAIMAD010000093.1 GCA_023512145.1 Bacillus sp. (in: firmicutes)
AAATAATCCGCTCTTCCATCATTGATCACCTATTTTAAAAGCCGCTTTAGTGCTTTTTTAATGTATTGGTCTGTTGACAGCTGTTCTTTTCTTAAGTCAGGAGATATCTTTTTGATTTCCTTTTCAGAATATCCCAGAGCCTTCAAAGCAAGGATGGCATCTTCAAGGGCTATGCTGCCTGCGTGAGTCTGTAGAAGTTGATCTTCATTAAACAAATTCGGGAAATAGTCGGGGACGATATCCTGCAATTTCCCTTTTAGATCAAGAATCATTTGTCTCGCTGTTTTTTTGCCGACACCAGGAAACTTGACAAGGAAGCTTTCATCCTCATTTTCAATGGCAGTAACAACCTGTTGTACTTCACCAGACGCAAGGATGGCCAGCGCTCCTTTAGGTCCGATTCCAGATACATTTAATAGTTTGGTAAAAAGCTTTTTTTCTTCTCTCGTTTCGAAACCGTACAAAGCCATTAAGTCCTCGCGAACGTAGTGATATGTATAGATAATAACCATTGATTCCATTTTACTCGAGAAAGTAAACGGATTTGGTGTTGAAATTTGATAACCAATGCCATTATTCTCGATGACAATATATTCTGGTCCGACAAATGCAACGGACCCTTTAATAAATTCGTACAATTAGATTCTCTCCCCTGATTTTCCACTGTATTTCATTCTAACATATAATTTTACGGTTATTGAAAAAAATAGCTTTTTAGAAAAATAATTGAATTATTCAGATTCCCGTTTTCGCATGTACCCCAAAAACGCTACCCTTTTTCTGTGGACAGATTTCTCCTGAAAAATGATATTTAATTGGTGAAGGGTGGTGTTTAAAGAAGGGGACACGTAAACTGTGATTGGTATTGAAACTCAAAAAAAAAACAGGCTGATTTGAGGATATCAGTCTGATTGAGGGGTGTTGTTATTCTTTTTTTATCGAATATACCTTAAACGTTTCGAGAACTTCCACATAACGATCCTTTGTTTTAATCGGAATTCCGTGCATCAGTTCCTCTTGTTTTTTACTCTCAAGTTTCTTAATATCTATTTGAAAAAAAGACTGAATGATTCGTAATTGGTCGGGTCTTCCATTAAAAATCGTCAAGACACCTCCTTCAGTAATTCCAAAAAAACCATTTGCTTTGAGTAAAGGGGATATATCGTCAACTTGCTTTCTAAAGACCATTGTCGATTCATCGGTGTCCATCAGCTGCCACTGGTCATATTTGGCCCAAAAATTCTCCATCGAATAGCATGTTTCATAGACTACCTCTTGGCTTATTTCACCGTCCAAATAGACTCTTTCTAAAATAATCGTCAAGTTTCGTGGTTCCGTAGTGGCTTGTGTTTGATGGCTCTCTGTTTGTGCAGCGGAGACAGTTATCATCATACCCGGAGCACTAACGATAAACATGAAGAGAATAACAGCGATTGCGGCCAAACTATACCGATACCATGCTATCCAATGTAACCTCATGCTACTCACCTCTAATTGTTAAATAGTGAACAATCTTTACAGTACTAGTTTATCCATTTTGGATTTCTTTATTCCAAATGGTATCCTCCGCATTTAAGAATACTCACCGATTGCCGTTCCCTTCGGATTTTTATCTTTTCTACAATTTTTTTGGAATTGATGCAATCTTTCAGCGAATTTATTGTTTCTTTTAGCAAATCGAAAAAAGCTGCCCCCAAATGACCTTTTGGGACAGCCTCTTTTTTACAAAGGAATTAATTTCCTCCTCTTTGGTGCTGAATATCATTTTCAATGTTTCGATCGCTTCCGAGAGTCCCCTCATCCGTGACGACAGTGACTGGTCTGCCATTAGCATAAGGCTTCACTGCATTCTTGATGGCCTTTTTTGTAACAGCAGCTTTGCTGCTATCAACTAATGTCACCGCAACAATAACGGTATTTCCATAGGCAACGGACCTGACAGCCTGAACATTATTTATCTCTGCTACTTTTTTTCTGACTTTATTGGAAAAATTATCTTGGAAGTTTGGATCCGTAGTTACTCCTGTGTTTCCAATATTTCTACTTAGATGACCGTGATAATTCGTATCACTCATACTAAATCGGTTATCCCGTTGAAAAAAATTTGTGTCTTTCCCGGCTAAAGGCACTGTTGGATTTACGGGATTACCATTTTTGTCCCTTTTTTGAAGCTGCTTTCTATTTTGTTCATTTGTAACTTTGTCCTCATCCCCAAGCGTATGATCCATTATTTCCGTTAGCGCGCCATCATCATCTCTAAATAACTCGTTACCTTTGTTTGTATGGTTTTCATTGGAATAATATCCAATTGGTCTTGCTGGATTCGTATTTTTCTCATTAACTCCAGCACGATTATTATCACCGGTACACCCAGCCAGTCCTACCATTACCGCGGCTGCAAGAGGAATCATCCACTGCTTCTTGTTCAAGCGAAAAACCCCCTCAAGTAACATTTCTTGAGCATCGTTAACATGCTCATTAATAGGATGTTACTTGTCGGGAATTTCATTCTGACGGAAATTTCCATACAACCTTGGAATATGCCAACTCGCGAAGTTATTTGAATTTTCTTTTTAACTCGTCAATGAATTTTTTTCTCGCATAAAACTGTCTAATCGTTAAATCCATCACCTGTTTATACTTTGTAGGATTAGTATATGACTTTTTACGGATCATTCGATTCCATTCACGAAAAATATCCGCCGGATAGGCTAGTGCATATAAAAATTCTTTATCCTGTAGATATTTCTGAATTTGTTTAATCCTTGATAACCTCTCAAAAGACCAATCAAGAGAGGGTAAAATCCGGTTCGCATATTGTAAATAATCAATGGGAGCAGGTCCAATACTAATTAAATCAAAATCAATTAACAGTAAATGTCCCCTAGTGTCCCTTAAAAAGTTATGATGGGCCACGTCTCCATGGAGGATGACAAAAGGTTCTTTTTTAAAAAAAGCACAGTTATCCTCCATACCAACAAGTGACCATTTTGCCCATGACACCATTTCCGAGATGAACGGTTCATTGATAAAATTGCCCAGTAAGGGAAGATTATTTGAAAAAACAAAGAACCGTTCTGTCCATTTTTCAATTATGTTCCCTTTCGGAATCACTGCTCGATACCGTGCTTCAAATCTGGCTGTTGTATTGTGGAATTGTTCTAATAGATCTATTCCTTCTTGACGATTCTTTTGAGAATGATAGGAAAAAACGGTTTTATTTGGGACAATGTACTCAATAACGCCAAAATAGATTCCTTCAAAGAAAAGAGGCTCTTTCATTGGTGGTGCTAAAAACAAATAGCTGTTTGAAAATCCTTCTCCTCTAAGTGTGGCTGTAAACGCTTCTTGGAGTCTAAGCCTACTATCGTTATGATACCCTTTAATGATATAAGTATTTTTATTCGTTTCTAGCAAAAAGACTAACTTTCGAAGTGGAATCATCTGGTCAATTTCTTCATAAAACTGTGCTTCAAAATAAGAGAGGAGACGATCATAGTAATCATCGTCTCCCTTTTTATTCTCTCTATTAATGGCTTTCATCATTGTAACCAGGCATGCCATAAGGATTTATGTCAGATGGCCCCATACCATACGGATTCATATATGGAGGGTGAGCAGCATTGACAGGTCCTGTATATGGTGCACTGTAAATAAGCGGTGTAGGTGGTACAAAGTTTTGTGGCATCGTTGTTGGTGTTGGCCCACAGCCGCAATCATCCCTGGCTCCTGTTCCAACTGGTAAACCCTGTGGTGTCCCCTTTACCGGGATTTGAGCTCCCTGCACCGGTGCAGACATATCTGCTTGTTGTGGCTTGCCACTCATTTGCGGATAACCGTATGGCCTTTGACCATATTGTGCGCCCACTCCGTATGAATTTCCCATGGCTGGATTTCCGAAAGTGGTTCCAGGCAAACCTTGTGGTTGTTGACCAAATTCAGCTGGATTTTGGGCAGGCTGGAAAGCTTCCGGGCTTTCCAGTGGGTAGCCTGCTGGCATTTGGCCATAACCTGCTGGCGCTTGACCGTAAACTGGTGGCATTTGGCCATAACCGAATGGGGCTTGACCGTAGCCTGCTGGCATTTGACCATAACCAACTGGGGCTTGACCATAGCCTGCTGGCATTTGGTCGTAACCTTCTGGGGCTTGACCATAGCCTGCTGGCATTTGACCATAACCAACTGGAGCTTGACCATAGCCTGCTGGCATTTGGTCGTAACCTTTTGGGGCTTGACCGTGGCCTGCTGGAATTTGGCCATAACCTTCTGGGGCTTGACCATAGCCTCCTGGCATTTGGTCGTAACCTTCTGGGGCTTGACCGTGGCCTGCTGGCATTTGGCCATAACCAACTGGGGCTTGACCATAGCCTCCTGGCATTTGGCCGTAGTCAGGGTCCATGTATGGCATTCCCATCTGCTGCTGTAATGCGGGGTTTTGTGTAGCCCCCATTACTGCTCCCGGATTAGACGCTGGATTCATAATAGGCATTTGCGGCATAAATGACGATGATTCATCATCAGTAAAGTATTGTCCTGGCATCATTGGTGCACCAGTCATAGCTTGTGTAACACCAGGATTAACTGGGAACATATCTGGTGTCGGTGTCTGCCCGAAGCCCGCACCTTGCACTTGTGGGTATTGTTGCATTGGCTGCATTGGCATCATTGGTTGCATTGGTTGCATTGGCTGCATTGGCATCATTGGGAACCCTCCAAATGGTGGACAGAATCCTGGCCCTGGCATAACAGGGGTAATTGGAACACAATATTCTTGTGGCGGTGGTTGCTGTATCTGAACGGGTGCTTCTTGTACAGGTAGTTGATTTGGGAATGGTGCCTCTTTCATTGGCATTTCTTTCATTGGTACCTCTTTCATTGGCATTTCTTTCATTGGTGCCTCTTTCATTGGTATCTCTTTTATTGGCATTTCTTTCATTGGCGCCTCTTTTATCGGCATCTCTTTTATTGGGACTTTTACCTCTGGAAGTATTTGGGCCGGTTTTGGCGGTAGCGGTGGTTGCTGTACAGTCATATGTTGCATGTTCATCATATAATAATTGTTAATATCAATTTCAGGGACTATTTGAAGAGGCATTTTTGGGATGTATGGTACTTTTGGTACTTCCTTTATTATTGGCTGTTCTTTAATAATTGGTTTTTCTTTAACAATTGGCATTTCCTTTTTTGGTGCTTCAACAATCGGCATTGGTACTGGTTTCTCTTTGGTAAACGGATGCTCAGCTAACGGTGCTTCTTTCTTAACTCCTAAATTGATTGTTGTACCTGGTTTATGGGCCCCCATCGGCGCTTCTTTTTTTATAGTTCCGCCTGATGTTGGGACCTTTACTTTCATACCGGGCATAATCATATCAGGGTTGCTGAGCTGTGAATTCATCTTTTTCATCTCTTCAAAATTCACTCCGTACTTCTTGGCAATCTTCCAAAGAGTATCCCCTTTCTGTACGATATGGATTTTCACTCTGATTTCCCCTCCTATGGCATAAGTCAATATAGTCTATGTGGTAATGGGCAAAGTGCTATCCTTCTTCACAAAAACTTATGCTATTTTTCGGAAAATATGAATTTAAATAACAGAAATCCGTATTTATATCACCGTTGGATAAGTTTTATTTTTACACCCATTATGTTAAAATTGGTAATTATACCTATTGTGAGGGGCGTTTTCTGAAATATGGAACAGAAAAAGATACTAGGGGAAGAACGGAGAAGACTTATTTTACAATTGCTAAAAGAAAGCAGCACACCGATTACTGGAAGCGATTTTTCTGAGAAGACAAATGTTAGCAGACAGGTTATTGTCGGCGATATAACACTTCTTAAGGCAAAAAATGAGCCGATTATTGCAACAAGCCAAGGCTATATGTATTTAAAAAATAACTCAGGTATGCTTTTATTCGAGCGAACGTTTGCTTGCAGACATTCGCCAGCAGAAACAGAAAGAGAACTTAATTTATTAGTCGATCACGGTGTAACGGTGAAGGATGTACGGATTGAACATGCGGTTTACGGCGACTTAATAGCTTCAATCATGGTTTCAAACCGCCAAGAAGTGAAACAATTCATAAAAAAAATACACAGCACAAAAGCTTCATTCTTGTCTGAATTAACGGGCGGTATTCACTTACATGCTGTTTCATCCTCAAGCGAAAAAGCCCTCGATAAAGCAGAAGCCGCCATGAAGGCTGAAGGATTTTTAATTGAATCATGAAAGAAGCCCGGCGTCGTTCTCTACTTGAATAGGTACGGGATGATGTTTTATTCAAATGAAACAAAAATTAGCCTTTTTCTGAAAAGTCGAGACAAGCTCTCGGCTCTTTTTGATTTATTTATTAAAAATGATACAGGGATTTGCCCTATTTTTTTGGGAAAAAATGGCTAATTACACAAAATACCTTAAAAACGGCACAAAACCGATCAGAAATGGCACAAAACATGAAAAATCGGCACAAAACAAGCCCAAATTCGCACAAAACTTTGTAGACAGCTCCTATACGACCGGAATCACGTCACGTAGACCCCAAACTAGTGCGCTACCGGTCTCTGAACGTTAAAAAACAGTGGATCAAAGCGATCCACTGCTTTTTATTGTTTACACCTCCACCATAACCGACGGATAGCTTCCTAGTATTCTCACAACAAATCCCAATGCATCAAGCTCCGCTATTGCTCCAGGTATTAATACGTCATCAAGTTTCATTTCGATATCAATAATGAAAAAGTAATTTCCAATCCCAGTTTTCATTGGTCTTGATTCAATTTTTGAAAGATTGATTTTCCGCCAAGCAAAAGCAGATAACACCTGATGGAGGGCTCCAGCCCGATCAGACGGCAGTGTAATCATGAACGTTGTTTTATAATGGGCTGAACCACTAATTGACTGGAAATCTAGGTTCTTTGCAGAAAGAACGACGAAACGGGTATGGTTATAATCAAAATCGTGAATATCTCCTTTAACGATAGCCAGCCCATATTCCTTTGCTGCTAATTCGTTAGCAATCGCGGCAGCATTCAACCCTGGCTGCTCCATTACCATTTGCGCTGCAGCCGCTGTTGATGACACACTTTCAAAGGGGACACCTTTAAACTGATTATGTAAAAATTTATGGCACTGGGCTAGTGCGTGAGGGTGACTGTATACTTTGCCTACCTCCTGCCATTTTTCCTTATTTGCTGGGTGAACCATCAAATGTTGTTTGATTGGGATCGTAATTTCACCAACAATTGGAAGCGAAACTACCTGCGTTAAATAATCGAGGGTAATATTCACTGAACCTTCTAGCGCATTTTCGATAGGTACAACTGCTAGCTCAACCTGATTATCCACGACAGCATCCATGCAGTCAGGTATCGTTTGATAGGGCTCAAGCCCATATCCCCGAAAAACCTTTTTCACCGCAAGTTCGGTAAATGTCGCTTTAGGTCCTAAAAAACCGACTTTCATTACTTCCCCACTCCTCCAGCTTTTATTAAAAAGAAAGCTGTGAACCGGGCATAGTTTCCACTATGCGCCTGTTCCCAGCACTTCAACCTTTTCTACGAATTCAAGCCTTCTTAGGTCTTTAAGTAAATCATCAATTTCCGTAATAATGGTTGAGGTGTTTAGTGAAAGTGTCACATTCGCTCGACCTTGTAACGGAATCGTTTGGTGTAGGGTAACGACATTGCATCCAGAAGTAGCAACGACACTGAGCAATTTTGAAAGAGTTCCTGAGCGATCTTCCAAATAAAAGAAAAGTGAGACAATTTTTTCCTTCTTAATCGTTGAAAAAGGAAAAACAGTATCCCTGTATTTATAAAAGGCACTTCTGCTTAAATCGGCTTTTTGAACAGCCTCTGCAATCGATTCTGCCTTACCTCTATCAAGCAGTTCCTTCGCTTCAAGTGTTTTTATCATCGCTTCGGGCATAACATCTTCACGGACCAAATAAAATTTTTTATCAACGTTATCCATTTTCATTTTACGCTACCTCGTTCTAGAGAAAACTATTCAACAAACTCAAATTCAAATTCAAATAATTTAACGATATCACCGTCTTTTGCTCCTCTTTCACGTAAAGCTTTGTCAAGGCCAAGACCACGAAGCTGCCTTGAGAAACGGCGAACAGATTCTTCTCTTGAGAAGTCTGTCATCTTAAATAGTTTTTCTACTTTTTCACCAACAACTAAATACGAAGCATCAGATTCTCTCGTAATCGTAAATGGATCTGGTTCTGCCTCATGCTTATAA
This sequence comes from Bacillus sp. (in: firmicutes), assembly GCA_023512145.1. GTDB lineage: Bacteria > Bacillota > Bacilli > Bacillales > Cytobacillaceae > Neobacillus. The sequence continues at coordinate 8,249 of JAIMAD010000093.1, forward strand.
ACAACCCGATGGAATCCGGTAACCACTTCTTCTTGATCATGTTCAAGTGGGAATTCTGGAGTGTGCTCAATCATATCAGCAATTGTAAACAATAGCTCACGTAAGCCTTTCCTTGTTAACGCAGAAATAGGGAAAACAGGAAAATCATCCTTAAGCTGAGCTTTAAACGTTGCTAAGTTTTCTTCTGCTTCAGGCATATCCATTTTATTGGCAACAATGATTTGCGGACGCTCAGTCAATCTTAGATTATACTCGCCCAACTCCTGATTGATTGTCAGGTAATCCTCAAATGGATCTCTACCATCCGTTGCAGCCATATCGATGACATGAACAATGACTCTTGTCCGTTCAATATGCTGTAAGAATTGATGCCCTAGGCCAACCCCTTGACTTGCCCCTTCAATCAAACCTGGAAGGTCTGCCATAACAAAACTTCTGCCATCATTCGTTTCGACCATACCTAGATTCGGAACAATCGTTGTAAAATGATACTCAGCTATTTTTGGCTTTGCTGCTGAAACAACCGATAAAAGTGTCGACTTACCAACACTCGGGAAACCAACAAGACCGACATCTGCAAGTAGCTTTAATTCTAGCTGGACTTCACGATCCTGTCCTGGTTCACCATTCTCAGATAACTCTGGGGCCGGATTTGCCGGCGTAGCAAAACGTGAATTCCCGCGCCCACCACGGCCACCTTTGGCAATGATAGCCTGCTGTCCATTCTCAACCAAATCAGCAATGACTTCCTGCGTCTTTGCATCAATGACTACTGTTCCTGGTGGTACTTTGACAATTAGATCCTTTGAATTTGCCCCGTGCATGTTTTTGGACATACCGTGCTCACCACGTGGTGCTTTAAAATGATGTGCAAAACGGAAATCCATTAAGGTGCGCAAGCCCTCATTTACTTCAAAAATAACATTGGCACCTTTACCACCATCACCACCAGCTGGACCGCCATTGGGCATATATTTCTCACGACGAAAGGCAACCATACCATTACCGCCGTCTCCACCCTTTACATAAACCTTCGCATGATCAACAAACATTTTTTTCCTCCAATCTAAACTAATAGATAACTGATATTACAAGAACCGCAATGTTAAGCCATATTTGGCATGAAAACGTCAAGTGCGAGTTCACTTTCAGAGAATTCCTTGATTACTAAATCTAAACTATCTAGTTGATTTGCAAGGAATTTTTCAATCAGTTTACTTTTTATTATTATCCCGCTAAAATCAAAAATGAAACGAATTCCCTTTGATTGCGGGTCAATTGTTATTAATAAATGACTTTCTTGAAATGGTTCAATTGCCTCATGTAAACATGAAAAAAAAAGGAAAGTCCAATTTGTCAAAAGGACATCATTTATTTGCAATGATTTTGAGTCCTGAAGCACTTCATATTCTAGCTTAAAGGAAGGATTCTCCCAATTGGATTTTAACAGGAGCGAGGCAAACATTGGCAAATGTAAATTCGAGAGCTTTGCCTCATTTTGTGTTTCAATCACAATTTCATCAATAACTGCTCTTGCCCGATCGATTCGATTTAAATCCAAATTTCCCTTAATAAGCTGCAACCTATTTAACCAATCATGTCGTGAGTGCCGGAGCACTTCAACGATATCCATGTCTTTCTCCATAGCTACACTCCCACATTAAGTGCCGGAACACTGTTTTGCTGATAGTATATCAAAAAAATAACGATGAGTAAGCCTTTTTATACAATAAGTCCGCATGTTCCACCTTCACAGGGTTCAAGTGGAGCATTTTCTTAAAAGATAATATCTAGCTCAGGCACCCGTGCTAATGTACTTCGTTCTGCGTGTGAAAATCAGGTTTATGATTTTCACCTCAGATAAGTCAACATCGGATCACTTCGTTCTCCGTGTTCCCTTTATCTTAGTCGAAGCGCTCCAGTCCACACGTAACGCTAAACGAGCGCTAGCGCTTTTCTTATAGAATTGAAAGGTCATTAGAGGCAAAAAGAAGCATCTACGAAGTAGGTTTCCCTGAAGTTTACAATAGACATAAATATCGTTAGCAAAAAGAAAACTCTAACCAATCAGGTTAGAGTTTTCTTATGTCACCTTAAGCTTCTAGAGCTGTTGGATAAACGCTCACTTTTTTATGATCACGACCGAAACGTTCGAATTTCACAACTCCGTCGATTTTTGCAAAAAGAGTATCGTCTCCACCACGTCCAACATTTTCCCCAGGGTAAATCTTTGTACCACGTTGACGGTAAAGGATTGAACCACCAGTTACAAATTGACCGTCTGCACGCTTAGCACCAAGGCGCTTCGATTGAGAGTCACGACCGTTCCTTGTAGAACCTACACCCTTTTTAGATGCAAACAACTGAAGATCTAATTTTAATAACAACATTTATTCCACCTCCTGCTTTTTGAAGGTAATCTTTATGTGATTCGCGTATTCTTCTTCAATCGTTCGTAATGAAACAGCCATACCTTCAAGAAGGAGCTGTACCTTCTCGCTAACGTCCTCCGGAAGTTTTTCCGGAATCTCACAGCGGAGAAGGCCATCCCCGTGTTCAAGCATGGGAGTGACACCTGTTAAGGCGTGTACAGCATTGACTGCTCCAATAGAAACGGCAGATACGCCTGCACAGACAATATCCTTACCCCGATTGGCGAAAAATGCATGACCACTTATTTCGAAGACCTGAATTTTCCCTGACACAGTACGATTAATTGTAATTTCAATCATCTTTCCTCAACACCTTACGCGTTGATTGTTTCGATGATTACTTTAGTATAAGGTTGACGATGACCTTGCTTCTTATGATAGTTTTTCTTCGCTTTGTACTTGAAAACAGTAATTTTCTTTTGACGACCTTGTTTCTCAACTTTAGCTGTAACCGTAGCGCCTGCAACAACAGGGCTTCCTACTTTAACACTTTCACCGCCAACGAAAAGAACCTTTTCAAAAGTAACTGTTTCACCAGCTTCTGCATTTAGTTTTTCGATGTAGATAGCTTGGCCTTCTTCGACTTTCACTTGTTTTCCACCAGTTTCAATAATTGCGTACATGAACTGCACCTCCTTATAATCTCAGACTCGCCATATACAGGCGCTTATGCTCTTGCATAAATCTTAGTACCTGTTCTGTGCGGTTGTAGCACGGGTGCTACAAACATAACATTAGAATTCTAACATAATCTTATCAATAGAGTCAATAAAAATTTGCGATTTTCAAAGGTGTCAAGTGTTTTCCTAACACGTTACACTCCGAAGACTCACTTTCTTATCGGTCAATGATACGGTCCTCCTTTTACCTGAGGACCCTTTTCTCATCTTTTCGGTCAATGAAACGGCTTTCCTTTTATCCAGAAGACCCTTTTTCCATCTTTTCGGTCAATGAAACGGCTTTCCTTTTACCCGTGAGACCCTTTTTTCATCTTTTCGGTCAATGAAACGGCTTTCCTTTTACCCAGGGGACCCTTTTTCCATCTTTTCGGTCAATGAAACGGCTTTCCTTTTACCCGGGAGACCCTTTTCCCGTCTTTTCGGTCAATGGAACGGCTTTCCTTTTACCCGGGAGAACCTTTTTCCATCTTTTCGGTCAATGGAACGGTTCTCCTTTTACCTGAGGACCCTTTTCCCATCTTTTCGGTCAATGAAACGGTTCTCCGTTTACCCAGAACACCCTTTTTCCACCTTTTCGGTCAATGGAACGGCTTTCCTTTTACCCTGAGGACCCTTTTTCCATCTTTTCGGTCAATGGAACGGCTTTCCTTTTACCCAGGGGACCCTTTTTCCATCTTTTCGGTCAATGAAACGGTTCTCCTTTTACCCAGGGGACCCTTTTTTCATC
>JAIMAD010000094.1 GCA_023512145.1 Bacillus sp. (in: firmicutes)
TTGGAGGAGTATTTTTAAACCTATCATGGTTTTTGGGAGGTGCACCTGATGCAGGTTGGACATCTTACGCTTCCCTTGCCATTCATGCAAAAGGTCATGGTATCGACTTTTATGTCTTAGGTTTACAGATATCGGGGCTTGGTACCCTGATTGGTGGTATTAATTTCCTTGTTACAATTATTAACATGCGTGCGCCAGGGATGACTTACATGAGGATGCCGTTGTTTACTTGGACAACATTTGTTACGTCCGCCATGATTTTATTTGCCTTCCCTCCACTAACAGTGGGTCTTACCTTAATGATGTTTGACCGTATGTTTGGATCAAATTTCTTTGAAGTTACTATGGGTGGTAATACGGTTATTTGGGAGCATCTTTTCTGGATCTTTGGACACCCAGAAGTATATATTTTAATCCTCCCAGCGTTTGGTATTTTCTCGGAAATCTTCGCTATGTTTTCAAGGAAACGATTGTTCGGATATTCTTCCATGGTTTTTGCAACCGTATTGATCGGGTTCTTAGGATTCATGGTTTGGGCACACCATATGTTTACAACGGGTTTAGGCCCAGTTGCTAATGCCATTTTCGCCGTTGCTACAATGGCAATTGGTGTACCAACAGGAATAAAAATTTTCAACTGGTTATTTACGATGTGGGGTGGCAGTGTTAAATTTACAACGCCAATGTATTATGCATTTGGATTTATTCCTTCCTTTGTATTCGGTGGTGTAACAGGCGTAATGGTTGCCTCTGCAGCAGCAGATTACCAATTTCATGATACGTATTTCGTTGTTGCGCATTTCCACTATGTTATTGTCGGTGGAGTAGTATTAGCGATTTTGGCTGCAACCCATCTTTACTGGCCGAAAATGTTTGGAACAATGTTGGATGAAACTTTAGGGAAAATTACTTTCTGGTTCTTTTTTATTGGTTTTCATTTAACATTCTTCATCCAGCATTTCTTGGGTGTGTGGGGAATGCCACGCCGCGTGTTCACCTACCTTCCTGGTCAAGGTCTAGACACTTCAAACATGGTGAGTTCAATTGGCGCCTTGTTTATGTCAATTGGAGTTTTTGTCCTATTATACAATATCATCATGACCACTGTGAAAAATGTTCGGGTTGGAAATGATCCATGGGGAGACGGTAGAACACTCGAATGGTCGATTTCATCTCCGCCACCTTTTTACAATTTCAAGCAACTTCCGCTTGTTCGCGGTTTGGATGCTTACTGGTTGGAAAAAATGGAGGGTAAAAATGGAATGACACCTGCTGAACCTCTTAATGATATTCATATGCCGAATTCGTCCTTTTTACCATTTATGATCTCGTTTGGTCTATTCATTGCTGCTTTTGGTGCAATGTACCAACATGATAAGGAACCATGGGGATTACCAGTCATGATTCTAGGATTACTAGTAACATTTGGTTCGATGTTCCTGCGGTCGATAAAAGACGATCATGGCTTTCATATTCCTAAAGGGGAATTAATTGATGATGAAAAGGGGGGCAAGGCATAATGCATCCTGAAGAAAAAATGACTTTAGAAACTTGGCCTTCATCGCCGGAGAAAGCGACCCTTGAAGCGAAGAATAAATTTTTGGGTTTTTGGTTATTTCTGGGAGGAGAGACGGTTCTTTTTGCGGCTCTCTTTGCCACCTACCTGGCATTAAAGGATAAAGTTCCAAGCACAACAGACGCGTTGGCAAAGGATTTGTTTCAGCTTCCACTGACATTTGTTGCGACGATGCTGTTATTAACAAGCTCCTTAACAAGTGTATATGCAATGTATCATATGAAAAACTTTGCCTTTAAAAAAATGATGATCTGGTTAGGTCTTACAGTTTTGTTAGGGGCTGCATTCTTGGGCTTAGAGGTTTATGAGTTTAATCATTATATACATGAATATGGTCATACATTTACGAGTAGTGCTTTTGGATCAGCATTTTATACACTAGTAGGTTTCCACGGAGGACACGTTGCCTTTGGTTTAGCTTGGATTCTAACCTTGATGATTCGGAATTCAAAACGCGGCTTAAATCTATCTAATGCACCGAAGTTTTATGTTGCAAGCCTTTATTGGCACTTTATTGACGTTGTTTGGGTCTTCATCTTTACTGTTGTATATTTAATGGGAATGGTGGGATAAACTGATGGTGAATCAACAATTTAGTTCAGATAACCCAAGAGTCGACATTGAATATCGCCGAAAAAAAAATGCTGAAGAAATGAGATATCAAGTTGTTTCATTCACATTAATGATTTTCTTGACATTAATTGCTTTTGCGGCAGTTGCAATTGAGGGATTTACTTCATGGTTTACCATACCGTTTATTTTCCTTTTGGCTGTTATCCAAGTGATTTTTCAGCTTTTTTATTTCATGCATATGAAACATAAAGGTCACGAAGCGCCTTCTCTTTTTCTCTTGTCAGGATTGTTTGTAGGATCTGTAACAGTTTTGGCATTCATCACCATAATTTGGTGGTAAAATAAAAGAAAAATCGGCTTTAAGCCGGTTTTTCTTTATAAAAAGACTTGTATATAATTTATATCGAGGTGATATCTTGGTGCTTACTTTAGATATTTTTGGTTTTAAAGCCCTTTGGAGCCCGTATTTTTTATTGATTTTACTAGCCATAATCGGGGCTTATTTTCTTATTACCGTCCAATTTAGAACAAGGTTTCGTGACAGTGAACCATTAACAATAAAACAAGCAAGCTTATTTCTAACATCAATAGTCATATTGTATATTATTAAAGGATCACCACTTGATTTAATGGGGCATTTAATGTTCTATCCCCATGCCATCGCTATGGTGTTATTGGTCCTGCTTATTCCACCTTTGTTTATTTTTGGTATTCCATCATGGTTGTGGAGATTTGTGCTAAAGAATACAATAATAAAATTTGTATTTAAGCCTTTTAGTAACCCGATTATTGCCTTAATAGCATTTAATGGTGTCTTTTCTATTTACCATATTCCAATCATTTTTGATAATGTAATGCAAATCGGTTGGCTCCATGCTGGATATTCCATTTTATTGTTTGCACTTGCCGTTTTTATGTGGTGGCAGCTAATAAATCCGCTTCCAGAATATCCAACATTAAGTGGCATAAAAAAGGTGGGCTATCTTTTTGCAAATGGAATGTTATTGACACCCTCCTGTGCACTGATCATTTTTGCGGATGTGCCCATCTACGCGACATATTCTGATCCCTTGGTTTGGGGTCAGGTAATGAGCTTATGTGTTGGCCCGTCAACATTTTCAAACTTGAATCTTAGCGGACCGGAAGTATTTAGTTCTATGTCCTTGCTCCATGACCAACAGCTAGGTGGAGTCATAATGAAAATCATTCAGGAAATTATCTATGCAGTTGTTCTAGGGCATGTTTTCTTTGAATGGTATCGAAAAGACCAAGTTGAGTCTGAACAGGAAATAACGCACCCATTAAATCCTTTACTTATTAAATAATCTCCCATCCATATGGGAGATTTTTTAAGGTCATTAGTTGAAAAAAGCAGTTTGTTACACTAGTATTATAGTAGAATAAGGGAAAAGAGAGGTGTTTGAATGAATTCCTTACCGATTTTACCAACCATTAGTACTTTTTTTATTGTTTTAAGTGCTATTACCGTTGCAATTGGGGTGTGGCAAATAAAACAAAAAAAGGTTGAAGCACACAAAAAGACAATGTTTTTTGCTGCCATTTATGCCCTTATCTTCTTTATTATTTATGCTTCTAGAACCATTTTTATTGGAAATACTGCTTTTGGTGGACCAGACCATTTAAAAATTTATTACACCGTTTTCTTGATATTTCATATTACGTTAGCAACGACTGGAGCGGTTTTTGGGATTGTCTCGATTCTAACAGGCTATAAAAATAAACTTTCTATCCATCGTAAACTTGGGCCAATAACAAGTATCATCTGGTTTTTTACGGCAATTACAGGTGTTGCCGTTTACCTCTTACTATACGTTTTTTATCATGGTGGCGAAACGACATCAGTGATTAAAGCCATTCTTGGACTCTAATTAAAAAAATGCCTTTATTAGAGGGCACTGCAAAACACTTACATTTATTTGAAGAAACGCCCTTCGGGGCGTTTTTTTGTTAAAATAAAGATATATTAAATATTTGTATTGGGGTTTATGCAATGTTACTTAATCATAATCAATCAAGCCTATCCTTTCATTCGGAACTATACTCTTTTGTGCCAGAAGATCATTTTTTAAGACAAGTTCATGAACTAGTGGACTTTTCTTTTATTAATGATTTGGTTAAAGAATCTTATTGTATGTATTACGGCCGACCTGCCAATGAACCTGAATTGCTGTTCCGTCTCCTTTTTCTTCAATTCTTGTACAATTTATCAGATGAAAGAGTGATTGAGGATTCGCAATACAATTTAGCTTATAAATGGTTTTTACGTTTAAATCCAGAAGATACTTTACCAAATTCATCTCAACTTAGCCGATTCCGTGTACATAGACTTGGAGCCAACCGGGTTGAAAAGGTATTAGAGCATATTGTTAAACAATGTGTAGAAAAAGGATTGATTCAGTCTAAGGCTCTCATTATCGATTCAACTCATACTATTGCTAACGCATCTAAGGATAAGCCCCTAGATGTTTTGAAAAAAGCTTCTAATCGTCTACTAAAAGAAGTAAAGAAACAGTATTCGGGTCTTTATAAAAAGCTTCCTACGTTTCCAAAATTAGAGGGAACTGATGAAGAAAAAGCAAAACAACTTTTGCAATATTTAATTGAACTAAAGGATCAATTAGAGGACAAACTCCCAGATGCCGAAGGCAGCTTGCTTGAGAAGATAAACATCGTGAAACAAATTGTTGAAGATGAGAGACTTTTAAGTAATAAAGGGATTGCTTCTGCTGTTGACCCAGATGCTCGTTTTGGAAGAAAATCTAAGTCGAGAACTTTTTATGGATATAAAAACCACATTGCTATGACTGAAGAAGAAATCATCACAGCTATTCATGTAACTCCTGGAAATGAAGACGATGGAAAACAGCTACAAACTTTGGTGAACAAAACGAAAGAACAACAAATAACGATTGATGAAGTACTTGCCGATACAGCATATTCTAGAAAAGAAAATTTAACCTTCCTCCAAACAGATGAAATTAAAGCTTCTATTCCTTTAAATCCAGCAGTATATGGAACAAGAGAAGATGATAAATTTCAATATGATAAGGAAAATGACGAAGCTATATGCCCTGCAGGGCATACAAGTATAAGAAAGGCTAAAACAGGAAGAACAGGAACAGGTACTAATCCATGTTTAACCTTTTACTTTGATACAAACATTTGCAAAAAGTGCCCTTTTAAGGACGGTTGTTATAACAATACAAAAGAAAAAACGTATTCTATCAGTATTAAATCAGAGGAGCATATTCATCAGATGGCCTATTTGGAATCTGATGAGTATCTTCAAAGAAAAGGTGTTCGTTCCAACATTGAACATAAAAATGCTGAATTAAAGAATGCACATAGAATGACCAGGGCAAAATACCGTGGTCAATTTGGCATGCGAATACAGGCATTTCTAACAGCATTTGTAGTAAACGTTAAGAGAATGATAAAGCTAGAAATGGCCCTCTCAGAGTAAAAGTGGAGGAAAAATTTACTAAATACAAAAAATAGCTGCCAATTGAAGTTTTCCATTAATTGGCGGCTATTTTTATTAAAATCAAATTAGTTTTTTATCCTTTTTGCAGTGTCCTCTATTAGTAGGCATTTTTTTATTGCTTGAGAATAAATTTTATGAAAAAGGAATCAGTATCCTTTTATAGATATAATAGATATAAACAAAGGAGTGGGCATAAATTGGAAATAAAGATTATTTCGGAGAAAGACTATGCTGAAGTCATAAAGCTCTCAGAATATGCCTTTCAATATAAAATTCCTGATGAGAAAATCCCAACTAGAAAAGAAATGTTAAAAGGTGGAAAGCTACTTGGAATTTGGGAAGAGGGTCAGCTTGCTGCAAAACTACATATTATTCCACTATGTGTACTTATGAATGGAGAAGAGTGGAAAATGGGCGGGATTGCGGGGGTTGCCACCTATCCAGAATATAGAAGAGGTGGTTATGTAAAATCGTTAATGCAAGAATCATTGAAACAGATGAAGCAAGAAGGTCAAATTGTTTCCTTGCTTCATCCCTTTGATATTTCTTTCTATCGCAAATTCGGCTGGGAAATTTTAAGTGATATTAAAAAGATTACGATTGAAAATGCTAATCTTAAAATCCTGGGTGTACAACAAGGGTCAATTAAGCGGTACTCAAAGGAAACACATAACGAGGATATAGAGTGGATTTATCTCCAGTATGCAAGGAACTATATGGGGATGCTTGCGCGTGACACTAAATGGTGGGGAAATCACGTGTATGATGAAAATTCCGAGATAGCTGTCTATTACAATGCAACAAAGGAAGCGATGGGCTATATTCTATATAATGTGAAAGAAAGAAAAATGGATGTCCAGGAAATGGTTGTACTTAATCAGGAAGCTAGAATAGGCATTTGGAATTTTATTTGCCAACATGATTCAATGGTTGAAAGTGTAACCATTAACCTATTAGTACATGATCCATTTCCATATTTCCTACAACAACCGAAGCTAAAAATTGAGGTCCAGCCCTATTTCATGGCAAGATTGGTTAATGCGGAGCAATGCTTAAAAAGGTTCCAGTTTAACCAAGAAATAGAGCCTGTGCTCCTCCATCTAGACGATCCCTTTGCAGCATGGAATAATGGGAGTTATTTAATTGGAGCCGGGAAAGTAACAGCTACTAACGAAAAAGAAGTTAGTCGGTATGTAGATTTACAACAAACCGGAATCAAACTGACCATAAATGATCTTTCTGCTATTATGTTTGGATATAGAGGTCAAAAGAACTTTATGAGATGGGTAATTTAATTGGTACAATGCAAGAGATAGACAAACTGGAAAAAATGGTTCCGAGTAGTAAATCAGCCTTTTATGATTTCTTTTAATAGGTGTTAATAAGCAATAAAAAAGACGCATGAGAATACTCATGCGTCACTTATTAATTAAACAGCAAATTGACTAACTTCTTCGTTTACCGCTGCGAGAATTTTATTGCAATGATTAACTAATGAAGTCGGAAAGATTTCGCCCTCACCATATTCTACGCCATGTGGGTAATAATGTTTGCCTAATAGCGGTATTTTTAATTGAATAATCGCTTTGTCAGCACCTACATCTCCTTCAACTGCAATCCCAAAAATACGCAGGTAGAATATCCCTTCTTTCATTTCAAACTTACGATCGTATGTAACGCGTTCGTAGTCCCATTGCCCCTCGCGAACTAAACCGTGGGTTAACATTACCTCATCTAAACGGGTTAAGTCGGCTTTTAACTTTTCAATTTCAGTAGTTTCGAATTTCATAATTAATTCCTCCTAAAACAATGCCATTCCCCAATGTTCAGTATTCAGTATTACAGCAAGAATAATTCAATTTAATAATAGTTGAAAATGTATCAACTTGCAATCAATACCTTCTGTGAATAAAACATTCATGATGGGAAACCCTAAAATACTGTTAAGAGGAAATAAATATACTTGGGGGACAGAATGATGGAAAAAATTCGTGCTATTATGACTGAAAAGGTAGAAAGCTGCACATTACTTGATAACATATTTGAAGTTGCGGTGAAAATGAAAGAATTAAATGTAGGGGCCATCCCTATTATTAACGAGGATAAACTTGTTGGGGTAATAACAGATCGTGATATTGTTGTACGGGGCGTTGCTGAGAAACATCCTGGTTCAACTAAAGTAGAAGATATAATGAGTAATACCCTAATAACCGTATCCCCTGACACGTCTAGTAAAGAGGCAGCAAAGTTAATGGCCGAGCACCAAATTCGCCGATTACCTGTTGTTGAGGATGATAAGTTAATAGGAATTGTTTCACTAGGTGATTTTGCCATTCACGAACTAACCGATGATCAGGCAAAGGAAGCGCTAACAGAAATATCTGAGCCGAGCTATAACGGGGTTCAACATTAACTATTAATTCTTACTATGGTTACTAAAGGCTGTTTTCTAAGAGATTGTTGCTTTTAAAAAATACTATTTAGGTTTGATCTTCGCTGCAGTGCGAGACTCCTGCGTGAGCAGCGGGACAGGTGAGACCCCACAGGCGTTTACGCCGAGGAGGCTCACCGCCCTCCACGCGGAAAGCGAGCATCTGGAGCGGAAATCAACCCCACCGCACATCTTCGTAAATAGCAACAAAGTTTGCGAAAACAGCCTTACTAAAAAACCAGGTACAGATTACAATGTACCTGGTTTTTTTCAGGGAGCTGCCAGACATTTTTGTAATAACCATTCCTATCCAAGGTATAGATGATATAATTAGTTTATCTATTCTTTTCACGGTAGAAAAAGTAAATGAGAGGGTGAATGCCTCTGCGTACTCTGATTAGAATTCTGATTCTTTCGGCGGTTTTCGTAACCATTGGTTTTTATGTTAGTATAAATGAAGATAATGACAATAGTGTTTTGATTAAGGAAACAAACACCTCAGAAATGAAACAATCTTTATCGAAAAATACTGGTAAAGAGCAAGATGATGGACATACTTCGGAGAAACCGAATAAAGGATTGTCATTATTGATTGGGAAAGACGTGTCTGACTTAGAAAAAGTACTTGGAGTGCCAACACGAATTGATGAATCGATGTATGGTTATCAGTGGTATATCTTTAACCAGAACGATAAAAGCTACGCACAGGTTGGTATAGAAAACAACCGTGTAGTGACGATTTTTGCGATTGGAGAAGAGCTAGATGTAGCTCCATTTGAAATCGGACAACCTGTAGAGGAAATTTTTAATACGCAATACATAGATACCAACATTGATTTTGAATTTAATGGGAATACCTACCTTTTTGAATTAAATGATACTGATTTAAATCTTCGCCCAATGGTTCTATTAGGCGATATTTATGTCCAGTTGTACATAGATAAGTTTACGGGTACTCTATCAAGTGTACGTTTTCTAGATGTGGAAACACTAATCAAACAACGCCCATATGAGCTTGTTTTTAGTGGGACTTTAATCGAAGCAGCAGTACCAAGTGAGGAAATGTGGAAAGTAATCGAAGCGGATACTGAACAACAAATATTTGATCTAACCAACGTTTTGCGAGTAAGGCATAAATTAAATCCGTTAAAATGGGATGAAAGTACAGCTGATGTAGCCTTCGGGCATAGTATGGATATGGCTATTAATAATGAGTTTTCCCATACATCAAAGAAATTTGGAGACCTGACAGAACGATTAAAATTGGCTGAAGTCGACTACGAAGTTGCTGGGGAGAATATAGCAGCAAATTATACAGATGGACCAGCGGTTGTAGAGGGGTGGCTAAATAGTAAAGGCCACCGCGAATCACTTTTGAACGAGGAGTTTACATATATCGGTGTAGGGGTCTATCAAAAGTATTATACGCAAAACTTTATTCAAAAGGTGGAAGAATAAAAAGAAAGAACAAGCACCAAGGCAATTGCTAAAATAGGGAAAGGTGACTTAATTGTCACCTTTTTTTGTTACTATCACTGGAGTTACTACTTCATAATGATTAAATAAAAAGGTGCTACCTTCCCATTTACCATAAATACGAATTACATCCCCAATCGAAAACGAGTCTTTATCCATATTCTTTTTAATAGGTGTTATTTTTTTTGTGGTGATTAACTTTGTTGGAGTTTGTAGTTTTATGGTAATGACAAATATATATCTGTTGTAATAAAAACGTTGTTTTTCCTCAACTATACTTTTAACAGCCCCGGTTAAGATTGCTTCTTGTCTTATTTGACATGTTTTAAGCCATAACACGTCCTGCTCCTTTATCTCTTTGCTCGTAAGCCAAAAGAAATATAGACAAATGATAGGGATAACAATGGCGGTAACCATTCTTGATCAGACTCCTTAATTATTAGCTGCTTATGATAAAAAAAGTACCTGTTGCATAGGCAATTTTCTTTCCATCACTACGATATGCTTCACCTGAAATCACCATTGTTTTGCTTCCTTGATGAATGACTTCAGCTTTGCAGCGGATTTCCTTACCTATTCCAGGAGCGGTGTAGTGGATGTTAAGCTGACTTGTTACAGCTCCAAGACCTTCAGGGAGAAGATGATTAGCCAAGCTCCCCATCGCAGTGTCAAGAACTGTAGCAGTGATACCGCCATGAACAATATGTAGGTTATTATTCAGAATTGGATGAATGGGTATCGTAATCTCGCAGGAATTCTTGTCCATTGTTCGTTCCATTTGAAGAATCCCATCAACGTAGGTGGTGTTCTTTCCACTAAGTTTCTTTTGAACGCCTTCCAAGAGGTGAGCAATGGCTAACAAGTCTGTTTCCGTCCCATTTTCGATACATGTTTCTAACAATTGACGTAATTCTTCTTTCATAAATTTGACCTCTTCCATTTCGTTTTCTTAAGATATCTTACCATTTGTTGGGATAATAATAAATGTTTTACTTCGATTTGAAGTTAACCTTTCTCAATTTCATACATATGGTATTATTGGCAGTCAATATGGGCAGAGGTGAGAAAAATGACGCAAAAAAAACTGGACCCTTCCGTGCTGAAATTCAAAGAATTTGTAAAAAATAATCCGAAAATAATAAAAGAAGTTCGGAATGGTCAGGCAACCTGGCAGGAATTATATGAAGATTGGTACTTATTAGGCGAAGAAGATACACGCTGGGAAACTATTGGAATTAAGAATGGGTCTGAATCAGAAAAAAACACTGATTCCAAGGATGATCTAATGTCGACGATTATGGGGATGGTAAAGAAAATGGACCCAGATCAAATACAAAATCATATTACTAACCTTAGTCAGGCATTAGGAGCAGTCCAGGGTGTTATTTCACAATTTCAAGGAAGTAATGCTGCTTCAAGCCCTGTCAAGTTAACAGAAGAACCTAAACACCCCTTTTTATTTAGAAAAGACTGAATGAAAGGAATGATTAAACAATGCGTAGAGATGTACTAGAGTATTTAGACCAGCAAAAGGATCTTAAACAATTTATTAGGGAACAGCCAATCTGGTACCGGAAATTGTCACGAAATCCATATGATCTGCAGTCACTTGAAATTGAGTCGTTACACTATTATAAAAAGACGATTCCCGATCAAGTGAATAAATTTTCAAATAGTGTTCAAATGGCCTCGATGATGTATCAGATGTATCAAACAATGAAAACTCAAAATTAATTATGGCTCACATAATAGGTGTGTGCCTTTTCTTTGGGGTTTTATCGACTTCAGACTAAAAAATAACCAGAAGGTAAACAATACAACCAAAAGAAGGGGTGATTGTTTGAAAACGTATCTTCCATACTTAATCCTTACCATTTTATTGACGGGAGTCCTCACCGGATTTCAAAGGAGTTTTTCAACGATAGAAACTGAGCAGAAAATTGGGACAATGGGCCAGTCAAAGTTAAACCTCACTGGGCTTTTTCGTATTAATAACCAAAATTCAAAAGAGATTCCTTTGTTAGAAGTAAAACACGAAATAAAAGGGAATCTTGTTTTAATTGAGTGTATCGTTACGGGAATAAGTTTCCGTGAATTTGATAATTCAAAGCAAAAAATCGGAAAAATTGTTGTTTGGATTGATGGGAAAAAGAACACAGAGGCTGCTTCAGCGGCATTTATAATTAAAGGGCTTAAACCAGGAAGTCATAAAGTAATGGTTGAAATGGTCAACTTAAATGACGAACCATATGGATT
>JAIMAD010000095.1 GCA_023512145.1 Bacillus sp. (in: firmicutes)
GTTTGCAACTATTATCAATGAATCATGGTCTATGTTTGGATTTCGCGGTACAATTGTTATTAGAGTGTGTATGTGAATACATTTTATACACCCCTATCACGCTAAGATTTGATATGATAAGAAATAGCATGAGAGGTGCAAACATGAATGTTAACTATCCAAACGGAAAAAGGTACAAACCAGTAGACCTAGCGATAGACATCAATAGGAAGAACAAGAAAGATAGTTCCTATAGTAATCGAGGCATGACACTTGAAGAAGATTTAAATGAGACAAATGAATACTACCGGGATAGAAAAATAGCAGTTATTCATAAGAAGCCAACACCCGTTCAAATCGTACAGGTTGATTATCCAAACCGTAGTGCAGCTGTTATTAAAGAAGCTTATTTTAAACTAGCTTCAACAACCGACTACAACGGTGTTTATCAAGGTAAATATATTGACTTTGAAGCAAAGGAAACACAGAATCCTACCTCCATTCCCTTAAAAAACTTCCATCAACACCAGATACAGCATATGGAAGAAGTGATTAATCAAGGAGGCATTTGTTTTGTTATTCTTCGTTTTGCAAAATACGAACAAGTATATTTATTAGAGGCCAAACACTTGTTAACGTTTTGGGAGAGAATGACTAATGGGGGAAGAAAATCAATCACGAAGGATGAAATCGAACAATTAGGTCATCATATTCCACTTGGTTTTCAACCAAGAATTGACTATATTAAAGTAATAGATAGACTTTAACCCTATTAAATGAAATGGGGAAAGGCTCGAAAGGAAGGAATAATACCATGTCTGAAGAATATCAATCAAGAGAGGATCACCGAAAAAAGAACCAACCCAAAGGAAAGCCAAAAACCAAGAAAAAATCAGGTAGTTTAGTTAAGAAAATTTTTCTTACGCTAGTTGTCCTTGGTATCGTTGGTCTACTGGTAGGAGTAGGTACTTTTGCCTTTTTAGTAAAGGATGCTCCCAAACTTGATCCGAAGTTATTAAAAGACCCAATCTCTTCGAAGATTTTAGATAAAGATGATAAGCTGTTTACTGAAGTAGGTGCAGTTAATCGGGAATATGTGAACTATAAAGATATACCAAAGCTAGTAGAAAATGCAATCTTAGCAACGGAAGATTACCGTTTTTACAAACACCATGGGATTGACCCAATTCGCCTAGGTGGTGCTGTTTTGGCAAATTTCAAGCGTGGCTTTGGTGCAGAAGGAGCTAGTACCATCACGCAACAGGTTGTTAAAAACTCCTTTTTAACTCCAGAAAAGACATTAAAACGAAAAGTTGAAGAAGCATGGCTTGCCTATCAACTAGAACAGCAATATACAAAACATCAGATATTTGAGATGTATGTTAACAAGGTATATGTTTCTGAAAATAGCCATGGACTTGCAACCGCTGCAAAAATTTATTATGGAAAAGAATTGAAAGAATTAACGTTAGCTGAAGCTGCCCAAGTTGCCGGAATGCCGCAAAGTCCCAATAATTATAATCCTTTTACACATCCTGATTTAGCTGAAAAAAGACGAAATATCGTCTTATTATTAATGGAACAGCACGGCTTTATTACTAAACAAGAAATGGACGAAGCAAAAAAGGTTTCTGTTGCCTCAACTGTTTTGACCGAAGATCAGCGTTCCGTGGATGAAAATCCGTTCGATTCTTTTGTGGATGCTGTCATTGATGAAGTGCAAGAAACGACTGACTTTGATATCTTTACAGAAGGTTTAACTATCCATACAACATTGGATCCAAATGCACAAACATATGTTGAGAATATTCTTAATACAAATGATGCTATTAATTATCCTGATGATGAGTTCCAAGCTGGAATTGCACTTCTAGATACGAAAACGGGTGAAATCCGTGCGATTGGTGGAGGAAGAAATCAACAAGTAAAACGTGGGTTTAATTATGCAGTTGACACACAACGTCAACCTGGTTCAACTATCAAGCCCGTTCTCGATTATGGCCCAGCCATTGAACATCTAAATTGGGGAACATATGAAATGATAGATGATAAACCGATTACCTATTCATCCGGGAAAGAGTTTGGGAACTGGGACAATAAATATAAGGGACCAATGACGATTAGGACCGCATTACAATTATCGCGGAATAGCCCTGCAGTCCAGACTCTTCAGGAGGTTGGATTAGATAAAGCCAAGGATTTTGCAAACAATTTGGGGATTCCTTTAAAAGAGATTTTTGAATCCTATGCAATTGGTGGATTTGAAACAGGGGTCTCTCCGCTTGAAATGGCCGGTGCCTATAGTGCTTTTGGCAATAATGGCTTTTACACTAAGCCACATGCCGTCAAGAAAATTAAGCTACGTGATGGTACCGTGATAAGCTCTGAACCTGAACCCAAAGTGGTCATGAAGGATTCGACTGCTTTCTTAGTTACAGATATGCTAAAAAGTGTCCTCGTCTCTCCTGGTACAGGAACTAGAGCTAAAGTGCCTGGACTTGCTATCGCTGGTAAGACAGGAACCACAAACTATTCGGAAGAAGAAAGGAATAAATGGAATATAAAAGAAAGTTCTGTTCCAGATGCATGGTTCACCGGCTATACAACCAATTACACTGCCTCGATTTGGACTGGATACAAAGACCGTTCAACACCTATTTCTAATAATGGCGATAACCAAAGAATCGCACAGTTACTATTTAAAAATGTAATGGCCTACGTTTCGAAAGATATCGATACCGCTGATTTTACTGTTCCAAACAGTGTTCAAAAGGTCAGAATTGAACGAGGTACAATGCCAGCATTACTTGCTGGTGAATATACACCAAACAGCGAAGTTGTTACTGAGTATGCCGTTAAAGGTCATGGACCCAAAAAGGTTTCTAAGAAGTATGACAAACTCGAAACACCAACCAATGTCAAGGCAAAATACGATAAAGCAACCAATAATATCGTTTTGACATGGGATTACAAAAATTCTACAAATTCAAATGTTACTTTCGATATATCGGTGGATGATACTACCGGTTCGAAGCATTTAACCCAAACAGAAACTACGTTAACCATTCCTGCAGTTCCTGGTGTAAAGTATACATTTACAATTCTAGCGATTAGTGGGAATACCAAGAGTGATCCTGCAACGACAACCATTGATATTCCAAAGCAAGAAAAAGAAGAGGACCCAGGGAATGGCAATGGGGATGGGAACGGTAATAACACTGTGGATGAGGAGGAAGAAGTAGACTTAGGGGAAGAAGAAGAAGAAGAAGAGGAGAACGGAGGAACTGATGGTGAAACTATTCCGCCAGTTATTCTGCCTGGAACCCAGTCAGGTGGTCAGGGATCTAGTTCACGTGAATAGTAAGTAAGTAATAAGTAAGTAAAAGAACAAAAAAGCGTCTAACCTTTTGGTTTAGACGCTTTTTTCAATATATTTCTTTTGGCAAGCAGCTTTTCTTGCTCGTTCATCAGCTCAGCTAGCTGACGGTAAGAATGGTATAGGTTAGGCCTTGAAATGATAAATCCCAATCTCTCTACTATATTAATAGGCTTAAAATCGACTTCATGGAAAGGAATTGGTTCTATATGTGGCAAAGACTTTTCATTTGATAAAAACAAGAAATGAACAAATAATGCGATTCCCTTTTCCATCCAATCAGTGACGTTTTTTTGATCACGTTCGCTGAATGATTTTTCAAGTTGAGCATCAATCCTTCCCCATTCATTAAGCAAACTAGAAGCTACTTCCATCTGATTATCCATTGACAACTCCACTACCTTTCATCCGCTTTCTACCTTCTCGGCACATATCTAATAGTGGGCAGCTTGGACACTGGGGATTTTGAGCTTTGCAATGATATCGACCAAAGAAAATTAAGCGGTGGTGTGTCACAGACCATTCCTCTTTTGGAATCTTTTTCATTAACGTCTTTTCCACTTCAATTACAGAATCCTTCCAACGGCAAATAGCTAATCGCTTACTTACTCTTTCCACATGTGTATCGACTGCAATCGCATCAACCTGAAAAGCAACAGAAACAACTACATTTGCAGTTTTTCTGCCTACACCAGGGAGCTTTATTAATTCGTCTCTTTCTCTTGGAATTTCCCCATCATACACTTCTAAAACCATTCGACAAAGACCTTGAATATTCTTAGCTTTAGCTCGAAATAGGCCAATCGAGCGAATATCGTTTTCGAGTTCTTCGAGTGGAACATTTAAGTAATCCTCGGGTATTTTATATTTTGCAAATAATTTCTTAGTCACTTTATTGACAAGGACATCGGTACATTGTGCAGATAAGGCAACTGCAATAATAAGTTCAAAGGGATTCGAATGGGTTAATTCACAATGGGCATCTGGAAACATCTCACCCATTTGGTCAAGACAATAGCGGATTTGGGCATTATTAAGCAAACATATCACATCCTACCAATAAAAATAAAATAAAACGAGAGAAAGTTCTCTCGTTACTAGAGCGTTATTGTTCTAACCAATTATAAAATGGCGCTGTAGGTTGCTGTGGATCATCCTTGATATTCCCTTTTTGTGTTTGTTTTTGGCGGAACTTACGTCCGTGGTTTTTTGCCTGTTCAATCGTTTTAATTCCATTCTTCTTCCATTCAAAAAGAATTCTATCAATATAGCGAAAATTCATTTTACCCGACATAACCGCTTCTCTTAGTGCAGCTTTTATAATAACCGGATCATGGTGATCGTCATCCATCCACATAGCTAGGGATTCACATTCAAAAGGAGATAATGGTCGACCAAATTCCTTCTCGAAACAAGTATAAAGGTCAGTCTCTTCGGTTTTGTTACTAATTTCTTCACTTTTTCTATTATTTTTTAAGAACTGATCAACAAGCCTATCCCACAGAGGGTCAACAGAATATTTCTCAAAACGAATACCTTCGTCCGAATACTTATCTTTGATTTCAATATAGCCTTTTTGTATCATCCTTCTGAGCATCTCGTTACATTCTGAAATGGAAATAGTCATTCTGTCTGACAGCTCATCTGGAGTAGGAAATTCGTGCCCCTTTTCTAAAAAGGTAACAATATTTAAAATAAGAACGAGTTCATATTCATTTAAGTTTAGATTTCGGTATTCAGAAAATAATAAGGAAGGCACGGTAATATTACCTTCTTGAAGCCAGGCTAATATGTTTGATTTCATGTGTAGGACACCTCCTATTAAGTATACCATGAACAAACCTTCCAAGTAAGAGTATTAGGTATCCATCTTTTGGGAGGACAGAATGGAAAAAGCCTGCAGTGTGCAGACTTTTTATCCTTGACTTTTTTCATTAATAAATTGCTTAATCCGTATTATGGCGTTTTCTAATTGTTCAAGTGTTGTAGCGTAGGAAAGTCGGATATTATCCGGTGTTCCAAATCCAGAACCTGGAACAACCGCCACCTTTGCCTCAACAAGCAAGGCTTCCACAAAGTCATCGACATTCTTAAAACCTGTCATGGTAGCCGCACGCTTAACATTAGGATACAAGTAAAAAGCACCATGTGGCTTTACACAAGAAAATCCGGGAATCGCAACTATCTTTTCATAAATGATTTCTAATCTATTTTCAAATGCCTGGCGCATTTCCTCTACAGGCTCTTGTGGACCATTATAAGCAGCTATTGCTGCATACTGTGCAGTTGTTGTCGGATTAGATGTACTGTGGCTAGCAAGGTTTGCCATTGCCTTAATGACCTGCTTATTTCCAGCAGCATAACCAATTCGCCAACCTGTCATAGCATGTGACTTAGACACCCCGTTTATCACAATCGTTTGCTCTTTTAGTTGTGTTGATAATTGGGCTATCGAAACATGCTTAGAATCATCGTAAATCAGCTTTTCATAAATCTCATCGGAGACAATGAGAATATCTTTATCAAGACAGATTTCCCCTAATTCCAAAAGTTCTTTAGCTGTATACAACACCCCTGTTGGATTACTAGGTGAATTAATAATAAGTACTTTCGTCTTTTTTGTAATCGATGCTAATAATTGATCAGGTGTTACTTTAAATTGATTTTTTTCTAATCCTTCAATATAAACGGGTATTCCACCTGCTAATTTTACTTGCTCAGGATAACTAACCCAATACGGACTTGGGATTATGACCTCATCCCCATCATTTAAAAGGACCTGAAACAATGTATAAAGGGCATGTTTGGCACCATTCGCCACAATAATTTCATCTGGTTTGTATATTATTCCTTGATCTTGTTCAAATTTCTTAATAATAGCCTGTTTTAATCCAGGTAATCCAGCTGATGGCGTGTACTTTGTATGCCCTTCCTTCATGGATATTACTGCAGCTTCTAGAATATGTTGTGGCGTGTTAAAGTCAGGTTCACCTGCTCCTAACCCAATGACATCTTCTCCCCTTGCTTTTAGTTCCTTCGCCTTTGATGTTATTGCTAGTGTTGTCGAAGGTGTAAGTGCCATTACCCGATTAGCTAACTCCATTCTCATACCACTTCCTCCATTTTCATTCATCCTAGAGATTTTCAATTTTTTTCAGCCATTCACCTGTTTCAAAATGAATATAGTAATAATTTATTAAATTATTCTCAGAACGATAATAAATTTCCCATAAAGGGACATCATTTTCCATTCCAAGGCGGACTGATATGATTTTTTTTGGATCCTTTTCTTGTAATAATTTTTGAATTGCTTCCTCTTTTGAAAGACCGTCTTTTGCTCTTTCCACAAACACTTTCTTACTCTTTTCAGGGATCCAAACAATGACTCTTTCATCCTGCTTATTTTTCCCCTCAATTACATAGACAGCCTCTAAGCCATTATAAATATGAAAATCTTCAAATTCACTCATTTGAACCTTTTTCTTTGCAATGCTGATAGCTTTTTTTTCAGCCTCATTTACTGGTTCCACTGAAGAAAAATATACATTAATTAAAATTCCAAAAATGATTACTATAAATAACCCTATAAATATAATCCACTTTTTCACTTAAATTCACTTCTCTATGTACGATATATAGTAAAAATCGCTTTATTTTTATCTTCTTGATCAAGAGCTAATCCAAACATGAGATCTTTTTTCTTCAAGGTTCGATTTAAGGAATCGACAATTTTATATAAATCTGGACTGTGCTGTATACTTACTGTCGATAAAACTACAATTTTACTTTCCATCCAACTTCCTCCATTATGACTAAAATAACAAATGATGAATAAAGAAATTAAACTATTCCATTATTATAACAGGTATAAGCCATTAACGGACACTGATTCACGCATTAATTAAATGAAATTTTCACTTTTTTCTCTTCTTCTTCTTCTTCAGAAGGAATGGTAATGACTTCATAATTTGAATCTGTAAATTTTATGGTTATGGTCCCATGTCTTTTCGTAAAATAAACCTCTGACCATATATTGTGCAGATCCTGAATAATTTCCAAATCAGGATAATATTCTTCTGCAGAAAATAGTATGGAAATCTGTGGATTTATATATTGAAGCAATTTTTCTGATAAGGATTCTTCCTTATTAATGTTTGGGAGCTTAAAAACATTCACATCATTTAGCTTCTTCTCGAGAAGTATTTGCTCAGCACGAGGGCTAAAAGAGGTCATTAAAAAAATCCGGTGCTTAAAGAATTGCAACATTATATCCATACCTTCATTTGGACCATTACCGATGAATTCAACCCTTGCCGTCAACTCAGGAAGAATCATCATTTTTGTGCCTACTTCCCACGAAACAACAGAAATTTTATATGTCGGATCCAATTCTTTTGTTAGATGTATTGATAATTCAGGTGTAGTTATTATTTCTTTAATATTATATTTTGAAATAAGTTGATTGATCTTTTTGTAAGGTAGGACCTGACGATCATTTGTTAGGATAAGTGTTGAAATTTCTTTTACATCATAAAGGGAAAGCCATCCTTGTAATTCAGCTTTAGTCCCTTTGCCACCCACATTAACCAATATATTCTCATCATTGGGTCCTTGGATAAGTGTCGATTCACCTGCAGAAAGTCCTAAAAACGTCACAGCTACCTCATGATCGTTAATATTTAAGTCGATATTTTCAATGCTACTTGAGATAAATTGTGACGCCTCGACCATGAATGCGTTTGGAATAAATATGGACAGTAGTATTAGCATGGCTTTCATTCCAACACCTCCCATAATATCTATAGAATGTGTATTTTACCAATTTTTATCCTTTTTTAAGGGTAGTTAATCCCTCTGTTTGAAGTTTCACCAGCTCATAACCAAGTATGAATTATTTCTACGAGTTCATCAATTGCTCCCTTTTTAATTGGAACGGAGGGAATCGAATCCAAGAAGGCCTTACCATACTTAGTAGTGACAATCCTTTTATCAAAAACCACCATAATTCCACGGTCATTTTCAGTTCGAATTAAGCGGCCAAAGCCTTGTTTAAACCGAAGAATTGCTTCAGGGAGAGAGTATTCTGTGAAAGCATTACCGCCACGATTTTTGATTAACTGACATTTCGCCTCAGTTAAAGGTTCATCAGGAGGACTAAATGGAAGCCTAACGATGATTAGGCAGGATAAATCTTCACCAGGAATATCTACACCTTCCCAGAAGCTGCTCGTCCCAAGTAATATGGCTTTATCATAACGTTGGAAATTTCTCGTTAGTCTAGTTCGACTACCACTCGTTATCCCTTGGGCAATCATGGCAAAATCATCTAGAAAACCACTTTCTTTTATTAATTCATAGGTTTTCTTAAGCATGTCATAAGCAGTAAATAGGATCAGCATTCTCCCTTTTGTCGCTTCCGCAATCGTGATGATGTGTTCTGTGATAGCAATAACATATTCATCCAAACTAACACTATTAATTTCCGGCAAATCTTCAGGAATTAATAACTGAACCTGATTACTATACTCAAATGGTGAAGGAATTGTCATTTGACAGGTGGTGTTAGGGTCTAGTCCAATCTCATTCATGATATAGTCATACGATTTATTCACCGTTAAGGTAGCGGAAGTAATCACTACACCCTTTTTAAGCTGGAAGAATTGCTCCCTTAGTTGTTCCGCTACAGAAGCAGGTTGTGCCATAAAGGTAGTTACATTTTGTGGTGAGCGAATATCTATTTCAATCCATTTTACATCATGCGATTCTTTAATAAAGCAATTGATTACAGTGTTACGTAGCTCAGAAATTTCTGTTAAAAAAGATTGAATTTCTTCCATTTTGTTTTCTTCGGTATGCGTTAACGATTCTTTTTCTCTTTTAATCCATTCAAGCCGATTACTGATGGATGAATAAAGGTCCTTTAACAAAAAAGCAAACCGCTCTGCACTATGAACAAGTGCTTTCTTTTCTTTCGTCTCATCTTGATGGGAAAAGCGAACTTTGGCACGATTAAATCCCTTTTTGTTAACGATTTTTGTTTTTGCAAACAAGGCAATCAACTTAAAAAATTCATCGATTTCGAAGGTTAAGTCAACGACTATTTTATTCAAATCAGATGGAGGAAGAAGCTTTTCTTTTTGTTTGGGCACCGATGCAATCAACCCCTCCATCACATGAAAAAGCTGTTTTTGCTCAAATAAACCAAATTGTCCTACTAACAAGCGGGTTGATAAATAATCCAAGGTTTGACCAAAAAACTGACTGGCCACCTTTTCAAAATGATGTCCTTCATCAATAATTGCGTAAGCAAAATCAGGTAAAATAGATCCTTCACCCTTTAGATCCCACAATAGTAAGGAATGATTAGTAATAATCAGATCAGCATCAACAGCTTTTCTTTTTGATCTCAGGTAAAAATCTCGCTCTTCCCATTCTTGACTTCGTAAAAACATAGTCGGTTCATTTTTTATTTTATTCCAGTAAATTTGGCCACCACTAGAAAGATTCAACTCATCTTGATCGCCGGTTTCTGTTTCAGTAAGCCAAACAAGGATTTGCATTTTAGTTAATCCTGTATCATAATTATCATTTTCCTGGGCAAGCGTTTGGCTAAATCTTTCTAAACTAATATAATGGTTACACCCTTTTAGGAGAACCGTATTCAACTGAAAGGGAAGAATTTTAGCCAAAAGTGGAATTTCCTTTTTTAAAATTTGTTCTTGTAGTTGAATGGTATGTGTACTTACAACTATCGGAAGGCCCTTTTGTTTTGAAAAGTAAGCAAGCGGCAGGAGATAGCCAAGTGATTTACCCACACCCGTTCCCGCTTCAATCAATGTATGCTTATTACTTTGAAAGGAGGCATAAACACTATCCATCATAGTAAACTGGCCTATCCTCTTTTCAAAAACTTGGAAGGCTTGTTTTACCAACTTGATTTTTTCCTGTTCACTTATAGGATAGTCAAATTTTGTTTTTCCTTCATTTATGTTCTGATTTCCTTGAAGTATTCTAAGGGCAAGATTATTAAAAATTTCGATTGAATCAGGTAATATCTCAATCAGGTCATCTTTTTTTATGAGTAGTTCATCAAGTAACTGCTGAAGGTCACTTTTTAGTCCCCCTGCCAATTGTGAAAGCTTTCTCAGTGTTAGCAGTGGTAACGAAGACAAACGATTGAAAAGAATAAGAAAAAGTTCTGCAGTAACAAATGCATCACTATCAGCTTGGTGTGGTCGATCATGGTTCAGCTTTTCTCTTTCTGCTAAATCTGTTAGCTTATAACCATCCGCGGTAGGGTAAAGAATTCTAGCCATTTCAACCGTATCAAGGACTGGTCCATAGAAGCCTTGAGCGCACGATTGAATCAATTCTTCTTGGAGAAAGGACAAGTCAAATATGACATTATGGGCAACAAAATAAGCACCTTCCAACAAAGCGATTACCTTTTCCGCTATTTCCGAAAACAATGGTGCATCTTTCACCATTTCATTTGTCAAACCCGTCAATTCTTCAATAAAAACAGGAATGGGTCTTTGGGGATTAATTAGTGACGAAAATTTTTCAGTAATTTTTCCATTTTCAATGACAACAGCAGCAAATTGAATAATCTTATCGCCCTTTTTTGGAATGTTTCCTGTCGTTTCCAAATCAATTACCACGAACCTCTTTAACATTTCCTTAACACCTCAAACCTTCGTTCATAAAAGTTATCACAATTTCTCCAAAAGAAAAAGAATACATTTCAATAATGCTTCCAATTGTACCATTATTCCTGTCATCTATTTATATTTATTATTCATAATGTCCTTTATAAAAAGAAAAATCCCCAAATTTGGGGACTACATGATAGTGAGAGCTGGTTCAGCATGAATTAGTTCTTTAATACGATTATCTTCATCCATAATCGCAACTTTAGGTTGATGTCTCGGTACTTTTTCTTCAGGTACAAGTGCATAGGAAATGATTATGACAATATCCCCTTTTTGAACAAGACGGGCTGCCGCACCATTTAAACAAACCACACCACTACCCCTTTCACCGGGAATAGTATAGGTTTCCAAGCGTGCACCATTGTTATTGTTAACAATTTGCACCTTTTCATTTGCGACCATTCCAACTGCATCTAACAAGTCCTCGTCAATTGTAATACTGCCTACATAGTTTAAATTAGCCTCTGTAACGGTTGCTCGATGGATTTTGCCGTTCATCATAGTGCGAAACATATGACAGGGATCCTCTCCTTCACATTCTCTATTTTTATTCGATCGTAATGATCAGATTATCGATTAATCGAACTTTAGTAAATTTTA
Organism: Bacillus sp. (in: firmicutes); assembly: GCA_023512145.1. Lineage (GTDB taxonomy): Bacteria > Bacillota > Bacilli > Bacillales > Cytobacillaceae > Neobacillus. The sequence goes on from JAIMAD010000095.1 coordinate 11,668, forward strand.
CAGCTAGCGCAATGATAATGGTACCCGCTACTTTTTCCAATGGTTTTAACTGTGGATATGAAAATATTTCGACATAGTCAATTTCCCCAGATAATTCGGTAATCATTTCTCTAATTTGACTCATTAAGATAACTGGATTCCGCTCACCTTCAGTAATTGCTTGATTTGCACTTAGAAGGCTTTTAGACAGGATTGTGGCTTTCTGTCTTTCTTCTGGACTGAGATAGACATTCCGTGAACTTTTGGCAAGCCCGTCCGGTTCACGAACGATGTCAATTGCTACAACCTCGATTGGATAATGAAAATCAGCAATTAACCCCTCTATAA